>NZ_JBSFNC010000090.1:0-39272 GCF_053586895.1 Amycolatopsis sp. NPDC003731
GGGCCTGGTCCGCGCCCCCCACCCGGGGGCCCCGCAGGCCCGCTCATAAAACGCCCGGCCCACCCCCCTCCCCCCCCCCGCACCCCCCCCCCCCAACCCCCGAAGGGGTCCGATGAACGCCACCGCCTTGTCCCTCGTCCTCGTCGCGGCCGTCGTGCACGCCGCCTGGAACCTCGCCGCCAAGCGGATTTCTTCCGGTGGCACCCAGTTCGTCTGGCTCTACTACACCGTCGGCGCCGTCGCGCTGCTGCCGATCACGGTCGTCCAGCTCGTCGTCGAAGTCGACCGTCCACAGTGGAGCTGGCTGCTCGCCGCCGTCGTCACCTCCGTGCTGCACATCGCCTACGGCATCGTGCTGCAACGCGGGTACCGCGTCGGGGACCTGTCCGTCGTCTACCCCGTCGCGCGGGGCACCGGGCCGCTGCTGTCGGTGCTGGCCGCCGTCCTCGTACTCGGCGAACGGCCCGGTCCGCTCGGCCTGCTCGGGGCGTTCCTGGTGATCGCCGGCGTCCTGGTGATCAGCACCGGCCGCAAGGCGGGTGACCCGCGGGCGGTCAAAGCGGGGATCTTCTACGGCCTGCTGACCGGCGCCGTCATCGCCGGCTACACGCTCTGGGACGCGCACTCGGTGACCGGCCTCGGCGTGCCACCGGTCGTCTACTTCGGCCTCGGCTCGGTCCTGCAGAGCGTCATGCTCGTGCCCGGCGCGCTGGCCGGGCGCGCCGAGGTCGGCCGCGTCTGGCGGGAGCACCGCCGGGAGGTGCTGCTCGTCGGGCTGCTGTCGCCGGTCGCCTACATCCTCGTGCTGTTCGCCCTGACGATGGCGCCGGTCAGCCTGGTCGCGCCCGCCCGCGAGCTGAGCATCGTGCTCGGCGGCCTCGCCGCGTGGCTGGTCCTGGGCGAGCGGGACGCCGTGCGGCGGCTGGCCGGCTCGGTGATCGTGCTGTTCGGCATCGCGGCGATTGCGGCCGCCTGAACCCGTCCGGTAGGGATGGTCGGATGGAGATCCTGAAGAGCCGGCTGCTGATCCGCCCGCGGGACGCCGCCGCTTCCACGGCGTTCTACCGCGACACCCTCGGCCTGGCCGTGGAGCGGGAGTTCCCGGGCGGCACCGTGTTCTTCCTCGGCCACGGCTCCCTGGAGGTCTCCGGCGCGGGCGAGGCGGGCGCGTCACCCGATCTGGTGCTCTGGCTGCAGGTCCGGGACCTCGCCGGCACCCTGGCCGACCTCGCGGCGAAGGGCCTGGAACCGGTGCGCGACGCCCGGCGCGAGCCGTGGGGCCTCGACGAGGCCTGGATCGCCGATCCGGACGGCACGCGCATCGTGCTGGTCGAGGTGCCCGAGGGTCACCCGATCCGCACGGACACCCGCTAGGCGGGCTTGACCGCGCGCAGCTGGGCGGCGAGCGCGGCGAACCCCGGCGGCTCCCAGGTCCAGGTCTGCAGGTCGGCGAAGCCCGCGGCGGCGGCTTCGTCGGCCAGGACGTGCCTGGTCACGGGCAGCCACTTCTCGTGCGCGGACAGCAGCAGCCGCCCGCCCGAGCGCAGCACCCGGAACAACTCGGCGAACCCGGCCGCGCGGTCTTCCCACAGCATGACGTTGTTCACGCTCAGGACGACGTCGACGGACCCGTCGGGCTCGCCGGTGTGCGCCGCCGACCCTTCGCGCAGCTCGGCGCGGTCTCCGCAGCGCTCTTGGCACAGCGTGAGCATCTCGAGGGAGGGGTCGACGCCGACGGCGCGCCCGGCCAGGCGCGCGGCGGCTTCCAGGCCGACGCCGGGGCCGGGGCCGACGACCAGGACGGTCTCGTCCGGCTCGATCTTCGCGAGGTCGACGACGCGGTGTTCGGTCGCGGCGTTGCCGCGGGCCATGACCCAGCCGCCGAGGCGGCCGAGCGCGCCGGAGGGGTGACCGAACGTCCGGTCGAGGACGCGGGCGAACCCGCTGGTCTCCGGCTGGGGAGGGGGTGCCGGCTGGTGCGGAGTGCTCATACTTCGAGGGCACCACGGATCGCGGAACCCCGCATCGGGGATGACCCCCACCCGCACCCGGAGGGCCATGGGAACATAGAGGTGGCCATCCCCGACTTTCCGAGGACTCATTCGAGTGACGACGTTCGCCGACACCACCTTCACGCCGCCGGAGCTGATCCGGAACTTCTGCATCATCGCGCACATCGACCACGGCAAGTCGACCCTGGCCGACCGCATGCTGCAGCTCACCGGCGTCGTCGAAGAGCGCGCCATGCGGGCCCAGTACCTCGACCGGATGGACATCGAGCGCGAGCGCGGCATCACGATCAAGGCGCAGAACGTCCGGCTGCCCTGGAAGGTCGACGGCCAGGACCACGTCCTGCACATGATCGACACGCCCGGCCACGTGGACTTCACCTACGAGGTTTCCCGGGCCCTGGAGGCGTGCGAAGGCGCGATCCTGCTGGTCGACGCGGCGCAGGGGATCGAGGCCCAGACGCTGGCCAACCTGTACCTGGCGCTGGAGAACAACCTCCAGATCATCCCGGTGCTCAACAAGATCGACCTGCCCTCGGCCGACCCCGACAAGTACGCGGGTGAGCTCGCCCACATCATCGGCTGCGAGCCGGAGGACGTGCTGCGGGTCTCGGCCAAGACCGGCATGGGCGTCGGCGAGCTGCTCGACGAGGTCGTGAAGCAGGTCCCGGCGCCGCAGGGCGACGCCGACGCGCCCGCCCGCGCGATGATCTTCGACTCGGTCTACGACACCTACCGCGGCGTCGTCACCTACATCCGCGTCGTCGACGGCAAGATCACCCCGCGCGAGCGGATCCGGATGATGTCGACCGGCGCCACGCACGAGCTCCTCGAGGTCGGGATCATTTCGCCGGAGCCGAAGCCGAGCAAAGGCCTCGGCGTCGGCGAGGTCGGCTACCTGATCACCGGTGTGAAGGACGTCCGGCAGTCGAAGGTCGGCGACACCGTGACCTCCGAGCGCCACGGCGCCAAGGAGGCGCTGGCGGGCTACCGCGAACCGAAGCCGATGGTCTACTCCGGGCTGTACCCGGTGGACGGTTCCGACTACCCCGAGCTGCGCGAGGCGCTGGACAAGCTCCAGCTGAACGACGCCGCGCTCGACTACGAGCCGGAGACGTCGGTGGCGCTGGGCTTCGGCTTCCGCTGCGGCTTCCTCGGCCTGCTGCACCTGGAGATCACCCGCGACCGGCTCGAGCGCGAATTCGGCCTCGACCTGATCTCGACGGCGCCGAACGTCATCTACCGCGTGGTCCTCGAAGACCGCAGCGAGGTCGTCGTGACGAACCCGTCCGACTGGCCGAGCGGGCTGAAGATCGCCGAAGTGCACGAGCCCGTGTCGAAGGTGAGCATCCTGGCGCCGTCGGAGTTCGTCGGCACGATCATGGAACTGTGCCAGACGAAGCGGGGCTCGCTGCTCGGCATGGACTACCTGTCCGAGGACCGCGTCGAGCTGCGCTACAACATTCCGCTGGCGGAAATCATCTTCGACTTCTTCGACACGCTGAAGTCGCGTACGCGCGGCTACGCGTCTCTCGATTACGAAGAGGCCGGCGAGCAGATTTCGGATCTGGTCAAGGTGGATATCCTGCTGCAGGGCGAAACCGTGGACGCGTTCTCGGCGATCGTGCACAAGGACGCGGCCTACGGCTACGGCAACCGGATGGCGACGCGGCTGCGCGAGCTGATCCCGCGTCAGCAGTTCGAGGTCCCGATCCAGGCGGCCGTCGGCTCCCGGATCATCGCCCGCGAGACGATTCGCGCGATCCGCAAGGACGTCCTGGCCAAGTGCTACGGCGGTGACATCTCGCGGAAGCGGAAGCTGCTGGAGAAGCAGAAGGAAGGCAAGAAGCGGATGAAGACCGTCGGCCGGGTCGAGGTTCCGCAGGAAGCCTTCGTCGCCGCACTGTCCACTGAGGACTCCGGCAAGAAGAAGTAGCTGTTCTGTTGATGTGACAGCGGCGCCCATATTCACGCCACCGAGTGAATATGGGCGCCGAACCCGCGTTCGATGCGGTTTCTGTCGGTGCTCTCTGGTGTCCTCTGGTGCGAAGAGCGAAAGGAGAGCACCATGACGGTCATGGCAGACATCGAGCATCCCGCCGATTCGGGCCCCCTGACGGTGCAGGACCTCGAGGGGATGCCGGACGATGGCCGACGCCACGAACTCATCGACGGGGTGCTCGTCGTGAGCCCCGCGCCGGGTCTGAGACACCAGAAGATCGCGTACGGGCTCTATGGCGTACTGGAAGCTGCGTGCCCGCCTGATTGCGAAGTGGTCGGAGCACCGTTCGCGGTTCACTCGGGCGACCGGATCGAGCTCCAGCCGGACGTCCTGGTCGGCCGGGGCGAGGACTTCACCGAGCTGGACCTCCCGGCGCCACCGCTGCTGGCGGTCGAAGTGCTGTCGCCCAGCACGGCGATCCACGACCTCAACACCAAGAAGGCGGTCTACGAACGGCTCGGGACGGCCAGCTATTGGGTGATCGACCCCCAGGAACCCGCGCTGACGGTGTTCGAGCTGGACGCGGACGGCTGCTACCACCAGGCGGCCAAGGCGGCGGGCGACGAGGTGATCGAGCTCGAGCGGCCGTTCCGGGTCCGGATCGTCCCACGGGACCTGCTGGGCCGCCTCGGCTGACCCCGGCCGCGGCGGGGCGGGCGGGTTGCCGGTGCGGCTGGCCTGCTGGTGCTGGGCCTGCCGGGTGGCCGGGTTGGCCGGCCTGCCGGTGCGGTTGGGCCTGCCCCGGTGGGCGGGTTCGCCGGGGTAGCCGGTCTACTGGGCGGCTGGCCGGTTGGTGTGGCTCGGCCTGCCTGGGTTGCCGGGGTGGCTGTGTTTGCCCAGGGTGGCCGGTTTGCTGGGGGGCTCGGGTTTGGCGGGCCAACTGGCTTGCTGAGGCGGCTGGGTCTGCGCGGACGGGCGGGTTTGCCGGGGCGCCGGTCACTCGTGCGGCTGGGTCTGCCCCGGGCGTCCGGGCTCGCTGAGGCGGCCGGCCTGCTGGGACGGCCGGGCCTGTCGAGGCAGTCGGCCGACCGGGGTGGCTGGCTTGCCGGGGTGGCCGGTCTGCTCGAGTGGCCGGGCCTGCCCCGGCGGCGTGGCAGGCTTCGCGGGTGGCGCCTCCGCTCAGTGCGGCCGGAAGCGCGGTGTACCGCGGAGCTGGGCGTCCAGCTGCCGGTGGCGCAGTTCCTTCCGGAGCCGCTCGATGACCGCGTCGAACAGGGCCGGCGGGAGGATCGCCGTCTGCTCGAACTGCCTTCGCTGCGGCGGTGCCGGCTCGAGCTTGCCGCGGGGCGCGTAGCGCTGCACCGAGCTCTCGACACCTCCTCCGGTCACCAGGTCCACCCACAGGGCGTCGCGCAGGTAGCCGTCGCCGAAGCGGGCTGAGCGGCGGGCCGTCACCTCCGCTATCTCCGGCCACGGCACCAAGCGGGTGCTGAGGGTGCCCGCCGGCAGGCGGATGCCCTCGTCGCCGATCGTGAGGTCGCGCAGGCCCTCGAAGCCACGCTTCAGGTCCCGCGCTCGCGAAACGCGGTAGGCGACGACAGCCACCAGCACGCTCGCCGCGTAGGCGGCGCCGATCAGCCACGGCGAGACGCCGCGCACCAGCCCGGTGGCGAGCGCCGCGCCGAATCCGGCGTCGGCGACGATGAGCAAGCCGACCAGGATCTTGACCGGCGTGCTGACGCGGGGCGGGGACTCGGACAACGGGACGACTCCTGGGGCCGGACGGGTCAGGGATTGCCGATTATCCGGTCTGCCCGGATGAACACCGCGACCCGCCGCTCTTCGGCCATCACGCGGTCGTACTCGGCCCAGTCGTCGTGGGTTCCGGTGGCGGCGATGAAGACGTCGCGCAGCAGCTGCGGCAGGCCGGCCGGGTCGAACGCCGGGTCGGGGTCGTCGGGTCCGATGAGGTGGGTGGCGCCGGTGACCGACAGCCAGTTCCAGCCGCGCCGGAAGGTGACGGTGGCGTGCCCGGCCCGCCGCAGCAAGGCGAGCTTGTGCGCCCTCCCGACGGCGACGTACGCGACACCCGGGGCACCGGTCACCGGATCGTCGAAGACCCCGGCATTGACGACGGAGGCGTGCACGGTGCCGTCCGCCCGCGTCGTGGCGACGGTGGCGAGGCCGTGCTCCTGCAGCGACAGCGTGCGAACCTGCTCCAGATCAGCGCTCATGGCCCCAACTTAGCGTCCGGAGGCCAGACGTGGCCCGCATCGCCGTCCACCACCTGGACCTGGTCGAGCCCGACGTCCCGCTCGAAGGTCGCCGCAGCGAGGGAGACAGCGCCGCCGAACAACGCCTCATCGCGGAACACGGCTTCCTGGTCGGCCGCCTTGGTGTAGAGCTCGGTGATGCGCCGTTTCGCGCGTCCCCGGCCAGCCGCCGCTGGTGCGCGGCGTTGTCCGCGGCGACCTGCTCGGCGCGGGAGCCGGACAGCTCCGGTTGCTCCGGGGCGTGGCCGTGCGGGCGTCCTACTCACCCGTCGACCGTGCCACGCCCCGGCCGCTCACCTCAGCAGGTGCCGTTGTCGGTCCACACTCCCCACTGGCCCGTCGTTCCCGGCTCCTCGCCCTGCGTCCACCACTGCGCCGTCCACTTGTGGCCGTTGTGGGACACCACGTTGCCGCCCGTGTACACCTGCGTGGCGCTCCACGCCGGGTCCGTGCACGTGCCCGGGTTCGTCGTCCCGCCCGTGTCCCACGCGACCTGCGATGACCGGTAGAAGCCGATGCCCTGCGCCACCCACCGCGGCGCCTGTGCGCCCAGCCGGGTGCGGAAGGCCGTCCAGTCGTGCGTCGACCACGGGGACCAGCCGAGCTCCGCGTGCGCCGCCAGGCGCGGGAACGCCAGGTAGTCGATGTCCGCCGGCTTGACCACCGTCTCCGTCCACAGTGGTGACTCCACGCCGCGGACCGCCGACTCGCCCACGCCCGACAGGTACGCTCCCGGGTTCCAGTTGTAGGCGTCCTGGACCTCGATGTAGCCCGCCCACGACAGGCCGATCGGTGACGAGCTGTTGTACTTCATGTCCAGGTACGCCTTGTTCGCCGGCGACAGGATCACCTTGCTGCCGCGGGAAACCGCCGTCGAGACGCCCGAGTCGGACGTCGTCGTCCCCCAGAACTGCGGCGACGCCGAAGCCGGCAGGGTCGCCTTGGCGACGTCGTGCCAGCCGATCACCGACTTGCCCGTCGCCGCCACCAGGGGGAGCACCTTGTTCATGAACGTCAGGTAGTCCGCCTGCGACGTCGCCGATGCTTCGTCGCCGCCGATGTGGAGGTACGGGCCGGGGGTCAGGGCCGCCAGTTCGCGCAGGACGTCCGCCACGAACGTGTACGTGATGTCCTTCGAGATGCACAGCGAGCTGTAGCCGACCGCGGTGTCCGTGCGCAAGGCCGGCGCCACCCCGTTGCAGTTCAGCTCCGCGTACGACGCCAGGGCCGCGTTCACGTGTCCCGGCATGTCGATCTCCGGGATGATCGTGATGTGGCGGGAAGCCGCGTAGTTCACGATGTCCGTGTACTGCGCCTTCGTGTAGTAGCCGCCCGCGCCGCCGCCGACCTGGGTGCTGCCGCCGTAGGTCGTCAGGCGGGGCCAGCTGTCGATCTGGATGCGCCAGCCCTGGTCGTCGGCCAGGTGCAGGTGCAGGTGGTTGATCTTGTACTGGGCCAGCTGGTCGAGGTACCTCTTGACCGTCGACACCGGGTGGAAGTGGCGGGCGACGTCGAGCATCGCGCCGCGGTAGGCGAACCTCGGGTAGTCCACGATCGTCGCGCCCGGGATGCTCCACGGCCCGGGCTGCGCCGAGGCGCTTTCGACCCGGCCCGGCAGCAGCTGCCGCAACGTCTGGACGCCGGCGAACAGCCCGTCGGCGGTGGTGGCCCGCACGGTGACCGACGACGCCGTCGATACCAGCTGGTAGCCCTGCGCGCCGACGGACGCGGGTGCGCCGCTGAGCAGCAGCGCGATGCTGCCCGACGGCACGGACGCCGGCGCGTCGGACACCGGCAGGGCGAAGCCGGTCGACGGCCGCAGCACGCCGGCCAGGTAGTCGCCGACCTGCCGCGCGGGGGCCGAACCCGCCTCGGTGACGATCGCAGTGGTCGAGACCAGCGGGAACGCGACGCCGGCCGCCGGGGTCACCGAGACCGGCACCGGCACGATCGACTGCAACGCCGGCGTGGCCGCCACGGCCGGCGTGCTGTGTGCGGCTGTCGTACCGGCGCCGACCAGGGCCAGCACGGCGAGTGCGCGGCCGAGCCGCCGCGTCAACGGATGCTTCACCGGGGGACCTCCAGGCAGAAGGGATGCGACCTCGCCGTCGCACCTGCCCGGATCGTCGCATTTCCCGCCGATGTGGTCTAGACCAAACTGGGTGGTTAGGCTCGCTTCGTGACGCGGGACTTCGCGCCGGGCTCGCCGTTCGCGCTGCTCTCGAGCGCCGAGACGGCCGCCTGGTACGCCTACATGAAGGTGCACCTCCGGCTCGAGTACGAGCTGAACCGGCAGCTGCGCGCCGACAGCGGGATCTCGCTCGCCGACTACCACGTGCTGGTCGCCCTGACGAGCGAGCCCGGCGGCCGGATGCGGGTCACCGACCTCGCGATCCGCATCGGCTGGGAGCGCAGCCGGCTTTCGCACCACCTGAAGCGGATGCGGGCGCGCGAGCTGGTCGAGACCGGGACCGCCGCCGACGACCGCCGCGTGACCGAGGTCGTGCTGGCGGAAACCGGCTGGGAGGTGCTGCGGCGGGCCGCGCCGGATCACGTCGGCTTCGTGCGCGAAGCGTTCCTGGACGCCCTGGGGGACGACGAGAAGGCGCAGCTGACCACCCTGCTGGACCGCGTCTACGACACGCTCGTCGAGAAAGGCAGCCTGCCCCGGCCGGACGACCACCCCTGACATTTACGTGACATGTCACGTAATATGGCCGGGACTCGAGGAGGACGTGAATGGCGACGGTGGCCGAACTCATGGAAGCCAACCTGCTCAAGGTGTTCAACGAGCGCGACGACGAGCGGCGTGCGAAGGCGATCGCCGAGACCTATGCACCCGACGTCGAGTTCGCCGACCCGGAAGGGGTCGCGATCGGCCGCGAAGAGCTGAACGCGAAGGCGAAAGGCCTGCTCGAGCAGTCGCCGGGCTTCGTCTTCTCGCCCGCGGGCCCGGTGCTGGTCAACCACGACCTGGGGCACCTCGCGTGGCAGCTCGGCCCGGAAGGCGAGCCGCCCGTCGTGCGGGGGATCGACGTCGCGCTCGTCGAGGACGGGCTGATCACGAAGCTCTACACGATGTTGCTGCCCGGCTGAGTACTACGCTCGGGAGCATGTTCGACGAGCTGACGTTCCCGGTCGTCGCCGCGCCGATGGCCGGCGGTCCCACCACCCCGGAGCTGGTCGCCGCGGTCTCCGAGGCCGGTGGCTTCGGCTTCCTGTCCGCCGGCATGCTCACCCCCGCGGCGCTGAAGGCGCAGATCGAGCGCACCGCCGAACTGACCGGGCGGCCGTTCGGCGTCAACCTCTTCGTGCCGCAGCCCGACACCGGCGCCGACATCTCGGGCCACGAAGCCCGCCTGCGGGAGTTCGCCCGCGAGTACGACGTCGAGCTCGGCGAGCCGAAGTGGGACGACGACGCTTACCCCGCAAAACTGGACGTCGTGCTCGAGAAGCGCGTTCCCGTGGTTTCGTTCACCTTCGGCCCGCCCACGCCGTCGGACGTGGTGCGCCTGAAGGACGCCGGTATCAGGATCGTCATCACGGTGACCACGCCCGAGTCCGCGCAGCGGGCGGCGGACCTCGGCGCCGACGCGCTCGTCGTCCAGGGCTTCGAAGCCGGCGGGCACCGCAGCCTGTTCACCGACGACCCGAGCCTGCCCGGCGGCGGCGCGGAATACGGCGTGCTCGCGCTGCTGCGGCTCGTCGCCGCCCGGGTCGACCTGCCGCTGATCGCCGCGGGCGGGCTGGTGCACGGCGCCGACGTCGCGGCCGTGCTCGCCGCCGGGGCTATCGCCGCCCAGCTGGGCACGGTCTTCCTGCGCGCGGACGAAGCCGGGACGTCGGAGGCGCACCGCAAGGCCCTCGCCCTCGCCGAGCGCGAGACGGCCTTCACCCGCGCGTTCAGCGGCCGCCCGGCGCGCGGGCTGGTCAACAAGTTCATGGACGCCCTGTCCGAGGGCGCGCCGGCCGCGTATCCGCAGCTCAACCACCTCGCGGGTCCGGTGCGCAAGGCGTCCGCGAAGGCCGGCGACCCCGAAGCGATCTCGCTGTGGGCGGGCCAGACCTACCCGCTTGCCTACGACGCCTCGGCCGCCGTGATCATCGAGCGGCTGAAGGTCGAGGCGCGCGAAGCCGCCGCGCGCCTCGACCGGATCCGCTAGCCGTCGGAGCGGTTCAGCACCGAGTGCCGGCGGCTGTACAGGAAGTAGATGATCAGGCCGATGACGAACCAGACGGCGAACCGCAGCCAGGTCGCCGGCTGCAGGAACGTGATCAGCCAGATCGAGAACACGACGCCGATCGCGGGCACCACCGGCATGCCCGGCGTCTTGAACGTCCGGGGCAGGTCCGGCTGCTTGTAGCGCAGCACGATCACCGCGACGCAGACGACGACGAACGCGAGCAGGATGCCGATGTTCGTCAGCTCGGCCGCCTCGCCGATCGGCAGCACGCCGGCGATGATCGCGGACGCGCCGCCGAGGATCCAGGTCATCCGGCTCGGCACCTGGCGCTTCGGGTTCGTCTTGCCGAACCACGGCGGCAGGAGGCCGTCGCGGCTCATCGAGTAGCCGACGCGGGTGGCGCCCATCAGGAACGTGAACAGCACGGTCAGGATGCCGACGATCGCGCCGATCGCGATCACCGTGGCCAGCCCGTCGAGGCCGACCGACTTGAACGCCGTCGAGAACCCGCTCTTCGGGTCGATCTCGGTGTACTTCTGCATGCCGGTCAGCACCAGGCAGGCCAGCACGTACAGCACCATCGAGATGGCCAGCGAGTACAGGATCGCCTTCGGCATGTGCCGTTGCGCGTCCTTGGACTCCTCGGCCGCGGTCGACATCGCGTCGTAGCCGAAGACGGCGAAGAACACCGTTGCGGCGCCGGTCACCGCGCCGCCGAAGCCCGCGGGCGCGAACGGCGTGTAGTTGCCGGTCTTGACGTAGAAGAAGCCGACCAGGATGACCACCAGCACGATCAGGACCTTGATCCCGACCATCGCCGTCTCGAACCGGGCGGCGCTGCGGATGCCGCGGTTGAGCAGGAACGCGATCAGCAGGCACAGCAGCGCGGCGAACAGGTCGACCTTGTGCCCCGGCCCGGTGCCGGGCGCGCCGAGCATCCACGCGGGCAGGTCGAGGCCGATCTGGCCGAGCAGGAAGTTGAAGTAGCCCGAGATGCCGATCGCCACCACCGACACGATCGCGGTGTACTCCAGCAGCAGGTCCCAGCCGATGAACCAGCCGACGACCTCGCCGAGCACCGCGTAGCCGTAGGTGTAGGCCGAGCCGGCCTTCGGGATCAGGCCGGCGAACTCGGCGTAGGAGAACGCGGCCGCGGCGCTGGCGACCCCGGCGATGAGGAACGAGATCAGCACGGCCGGGCCGACTCCCGGGATGCCCGCCGCGTCGTCGCCGTGCGCGACGCTGCCGGCGAGGGCGAAGATCCCGGCGCCGATGATGCCGCCGATGCCGATGGCGGTCAGCTGCCACAGCCCCAGGGTGCGTTGCAGCCCGCCGCTTTCCGTCGTGTCCTGGATCTGGTCGATCGGCTTGCGCCGGAAGATGCCGGAGCTCGAGCCCAGGCCCTCTGGAGCGGACATCGTCGTCTCCCGAACGGTCGGTGGAAGGCCCGGATCACGGACCCTCGCCGGAACCTACCGCCAACTCCGCGGGCTTACAGCCTGAGCGCGTCAGCC
This sequence comes from Amycolatopsis sp. NPDC003731, assembly GCF_053586895.1. Taxonomy (NCBI): domain Bacteria; kingdom Bacillati; phylum Actinomycetota; class Actinomycetes; order Pseudonocardiales; family Pseudonocardiaceae; genus Amycolatopsis; species Amycolatopsis sp. NPDC003731. The sequence goes on from NZ_JBSFNC010000090.1 coordinate 11,923, forward strand.
CGCCGCGGTGCCCTCGCTGACCGCCTTCGGCGCCGTCGCGGCCGCCCGCTTGGCCTGGGTGGTCCGGACCGCGCTCGCCGCGAAGTAGGTGAGCAGTTCGGCGATCTCGACCGGGTCGTCCAGCTGCGGGCAGTGCCCCCAGTCCTCACGGACCAGCAGCCTGCTGTGCGGCACGAGCGTGTGCAGCTGGCGACCGGACGCCGCGGTGACGAGCTTGTCCTTGCCGCACGCGACGACCAGCAGCGGGACCTCGACGGAGTCGAGGCGGTAGGCGTCGGCGAGCTCCGCGACGAGCTGCCGGGCCTCCTCCAGCCGGCTCTTGGTCGCGCGGTAGTCCGGGAAGAGCGCGGTGAAGCGCTGCACCTGGGTCGCGTCCGCCGCACCCGAATCGGCGTACAGCAGCCGCGGGACGACCTGCTCGGCGACCTTGCGCACCAGGAATCCCGGCACCGGGACGGGCAGGGACGAGTACAGCCGCAGCGGCAGCGGATAGCGCGCCACCGCCCGGATCAGCCACGAATCGACGAAGCCCGGCGCGGCGATGGACACGACGCCGGAGATCGGCAGCCTGCTGTTCTGCGCCGCGCGCAGGCTCATGGTGCCGCCGAGGGAGTTCCCGGCCAGCACGACCGGACCGAGGACGGCCTGCTCGCGGACGACGGCCGTGGTGAAGGCGTCGAGCTGCGGCAGCATCGGGCCGGGCCGTAGCGGCTGGGCGTCGCCGAACCCGGGCAGATCGACCGCGACCGCCGGGATCCCGGCGGCCGCGAGCTGCTCCAGGGCGGGGCGCCAGGTGTCGGCGCTGTCGCAGTAGCCGTGCAGGAGCACCAGGCGCGGGGTGGTGGGGCGGACGTGCGGCGCCGCGGCCCGGCGGCGCAGCGAGCGGCGCGGAGCCTCCGGCTCGGGGGCGGTTTCGCCGACCTCCAGCACCCGGGTGCGGACGCCGGCGTAGCGCCGGAAGGAGACCCGGATCGGGTCGTCGTCACTGGGCCGGCCGCCCGGTTCAGCCGGCGCGGGCCGCTTCGTCGCGGTCATGTGTCCCAGATTACCTGGCCGCGCTTGGGTTTTGGGGGAATTTCGGTGCTAACGACCAGGTCTCGAACTGAATACGTCGAAAAATCACCAGCTGCCGAAAAGTGTTCCCCGCTGGGCGGATCCGGTGATCCGCCCAGCTCACGGCCGGTCTAGCGGGTGAAGACGATCTTGCCCGCGGTGTCCCCTTCGAGCATCGCCCGGAAACCCTTGGGTGCCTCGGAAAAGGAAAGTTCCGCGCCGATCTGGGGCCGGACGCCGGTCAAATCGAGGTAGGCGAGCAGGTCCGCGAGCTCGTCACGGGTGCCCATGGTCGAGCCCGCGACGCGCAGCTGGAGGAAGAAGACGCGCTGCAGCTCGGCGTGCGCGTCCGGGCCGCTGGTCGAGCCGGAGACCACGATGATGCCGCCCGGCTTGAGCGATTTGACCGAATGTGACCAGGTCGCCTTGCCGACGGTCTCGAAGACGGCGTCGACGCGCTCGGGCAGCCGCGCGCCGGACTCGAACGCCTGGTGCGCGCCGAGGCCGGTGGCGAGGGCCCGCTTCTCCTCGGTGCGGCCGGTGACCCAGACCCGGAACCCGGCCGCGCGGCCGAGCTGGACCAGCGCCGTCGACACGCCGCCGGAGGCGCCCTGCACGAGCATGGTCTGCCCCGGCCGCAGCCCGGACTTCACGAAGAGCATCCGGTAGGCGGTCAGCCAGGCCGTGCCCATGACGGACGCCTCGGCGAAACTGAGCGCCGTGGGCTTCGGGACGACGTTGCGGGCCGGCACGACGACCTGGTCGGCGAACGTGCCCTGGTGCTTCTCGGTGAGCAGGGTGCGCTTCGGGTCGAGCGTGTCGTCGCCCTGCCAGCCCGGCGCGTTGATCACCGAGTGGATGACGACCTCGGTGCCGTCGTCGAGGGTGCCGGCGCCGTCGCAGCCGAGGATCATCGGGAACTGCTCCGGCTTGATGCCCACGCCGCGCAGGGTCCAGAGGTCGTGCATGTTGAGGCTGGCCGCCTTGACGTGCACGCGGACCCAGCCGTCCGGCACTTCGGGTTCGGGGCGCTCGCCCACGACGAGCGAGTCCAGCGGGCTGTCGGCGTTGGGTTCCTGCGCGTACACGGCGAACATGTCCTGCAACGTACCGCCCCTGGCACGCCGTGGCAGCAGGGCGCGCGTAGGCTCACACCGTGTTCAACGGGCTGGCCGACTGGTGGGACGGGGTCGAGCTGTGGCTCGCCCAGGCCTGGTTCCCGGTGCAGTTCGTGCTGGTCATGGTGGTCGTCGTGCCGCTGTGCCTGGCCGCCGCGTGGGTGCTCGACAAGGTGGTCGGGCTGTTCGCCCGCCGGCTCGCTCCGGGGCGTGACGACGACTCGGACCCCTCGGCATAGGCTCGCGCACCATGTTCAACCGAAGGCGGATCACCGCCGCGCTGATCGGGCTCCTCGTGCTGGTGCTGGGGGGCTGGCTGGTCAAGGACAACCTCGGCAGCGGATCGTCGTCGCCGGCCACCCCCTCGAGCGCGAGCAGCACCGCGCCCGCCAAGGGCGGTGCCGCCGTACCGGGCGCGGACTCCGGGCTGCCGGTGAAGGCGCTTTCCGCGTTGCCGCCGCAGGCCACGGACACCTGGAAGCTGATCGAGGCGGGCGGTCCGTACCCCTACCCGCGCAACGACGACGTCGTCTTCGAGAACCGGGAGAAGCGCTTGCCCGGCAAGAAGTCCGGCTACTACCACGAGTACACCGTGAAGACGCCGGGCAGTCCCGACCGCGGGGCCCGGCGGCTGATCACCGGGCAGGCGCACGAGCTGTACTACACCGGCGACCACTACGCGTCGTTCGTCGTCGTGGACCCGGCCCGATGAGCGCCGGCGAGCAGGCGAAGGCCGCCGCGGAAGAGGCCTTCGCCCGGGGCGCGTACCCGCACCTGGTGAACTCGCGGCCGACCGTCGACAAGGCCAGCACCCTTACCGCGTTCGCCGAAGCACTGTCCTTTCCGGACTACTTCGGCCACAACCTCGACGCGCTCTACGACTGCCTGACCGACCTGTCGTGGCTGCCGCCGGGGGAGCACGTGCTGATCTGGCCGGGCTCGGACGCGCTGCGCAAGGCCGAACCCAAGACCTACCTGGCCATCCGCAGCGTGCTTTCGGACGCGCAGCGCGCGCTCGGCCCGAGCGGCCGCAGCGCCGGTTCCTGGCGGCTCACGGTGGTGCTGCCGGACGCCTGAGCGGCGTCCGGCAGCGTCCCGGCTCAGTCCTGGGGGACCCAGTTCGGCTTGCGCTTCTGGGCGAAGGCCAGGATGCCCTCCTGGCCTTCCTCACTGGCGAAGAACTTCGCCGACAGGCCGAGCATCTCCTCGAAGCCGTCCGATGGGGTGGCCGGGCGGGGCCGGCTCAGCAGCGCCTTCGTCTCGGCCAGCGCCTTCGGGCCGCCCGCTGCCAGCGACTTCACGAACCGGGCCACTTCGGCGTCGAGGTCATCGGTCGCCGAGTTCAGCAGGCCGATCTCGACCGCGCGGCGGGCGTCGAAGGTGTCGCCCGTCAGGAACAGTTCGTGCGCCGCCCGCGGGTTGAGGCGCGGGAGGACGGTCAGGGAGATGATGGCCGGGACGACGCCGATGCGCACTTCGGAGAAGGCGAACGTCGCTTCCGGGACCGCCACGGCGATGTCGCACGCCGCCACCATGCCGATCCCGCCCGCGCGGGCGGGGCCGGCCAGCCGGGCGACCACCGGCTTCGGGCTGGTCCACAGCTGCTCGAGGATGCGGGGGAACTCGTTCACGCCCTGGTCGCCCGCGCCGGCGCCACGGGCCTCCTTGAGGTCCATCCCCGCGCAGAACACCGGCCCGGTGTGGGTCAGCACGATGACGCGGACAGCGTCGTCGGCGGCCGCCTTCGTGAGCGAGTCCGAGAGTTCGCGGCGCAACTGGGCCGAGAGCGCGTTGCGGTTGTGCGGGGAGTCCAAGGTGATCGTGGCGGTGCCGCCCACCACGTCGTAGTGCACCAGTTCGTCAGCCATGCCGACACCCTTGCACATCCGTCTCGCCCGCCCGGTGTTACGCGGGGCACAACCAGCCGGGCTCACCCTCGCGGGCGGCGGCGGCTGGGGAGAAGTGCTGCTTGAGCGTGAACGCCTCGGGCGTCGGGCCGTGGACGCGCAGGTGCTTGATCTTCGCTTCGGCGTCCGCGGTCGTCGGCCGGTGGCCGGCGGGCACCCACCACAACGCGGTCATCACGTCATGGACGCGGTGGAACCACTCGCGGCGGCGTTTGAGGATCGCCAGGTGCTCGCCGGAGAACACGAAGCCGGCCAGCGCTTCCACCGACGTCCACACGGACATGTTGACCAGGATCCCGGACGTGCCGCGCACGTCCCACTCGAAGGCGCGGATCGAGGTGGCGTCGCCGTCCTCGGTCTGCAGCCGCCACACGAAGCCGGGCGCGTGGTCGGCGATCGCGTTGACCGGCTCCAGCGCGTCGACGAAGTCGCGGAAGGACTCGTCGTCGAGCGGTGCCTTCATCCGGCTGATGTTGACCTGGGCCAGTTCGAAGTTCCCCATGGGACCACCCTACGGGCGGGCGGCCGCCCGTAGGGTGGTCCGGCGGTCAGCCGATGGTCGTCGTGGTGAAGACCGGGCTGGGGTTGGGGAAGCAGGCCGTCGGCGCGGTGAGGTCGCCGATGATCGTGCTCGCCACCGCCTTGAACGTCAGGCCCGGGTCGGTGTAGCTGGTGCCGCCCAGCTTGGTCTGGATCGTGCCCGACTGGCCCGCCTTCAGGTGCGCGGTGACGGTGGGCAGTTCGAACGTCGCGCCGCCGGCGATCGGGCCGGGGAAGCTCAGCGTGGCGACGCCGTTGGCGACCGAGATGGCCGGCGGGGTCGAGCCGAGCCCGGACCCGCCGGCGAGCGTCGCGCCGACGTACGACGAGTTCGCCGGGATCGGGATCTTGAGCGCGAACGTGTTGATGTTCTTGACCTTGTTCCCGCTCACCGTGCCCGGCACGGTGTTCGGAGCGGGATCGATGACGACGTCGAACGCGCCGCCGGGCGCGACCGTGGCGGGCGCGCTGACGTCGGCGTCCTGGTTCAGCGCCACCTTCTGCGGCCCGACGATCGGCGCGTTGGCCTGGCAGTCGAAGGTGACGCTGGTGGCCGCCGACGCCGGAGCGGCGAGAGCGAGGGGGAGGACCGCGGCCGCGGTCAGCGCGGCGATCCGAGAAAAGTGAAGCGCTTTCATCTGTATCCACCTACCTGCGGTTTCACGAGGGGAGGGAGGAAAGCTGCGCAGCCGTCCCGATTGTTACCGGCGAGTTAAGCAGGGCGTCAAGGATTTACCGTTCCCATGCACAAGCGGTAACAGAAATGTGAATTTGTCTCACCTTTCGGCGGTGGTGTGACGGTTCCGGATACGCACGGTGGCCAGTAGGCTTCGACCATGGCCACGACTCGCCGCCGAGCCGCCGTGCGAGGCCTGGCCTCGAACCTCGCCACTCCCGAAGACCTGGCGCTCCGGCTGTTCGAGGATCCCGGACTGGCCTACGCCGTGGTCCGGACGAGGCCGGAGATCAGTGAGCGCAGAGCGTTCTGCTTCGCCTGTCCGAACACCCTTCGGCCGAGGTGCGCGCCGCCGCGGCCGGCCGGATCGCTGATGAGGACGTGCTCGTCCGGCTCGCCGCCGACCCCGCGACCGAGGTGCGCAAGGCTCTGGCCGAACGCTGGCACAACCCGCCGCCGGAGGTGCTGCGGGCCTGGCTGACCGACGAAGACGGCGACGTCCGCCACGCCGCACTGCACTGGTCTGCCGTCCCGCCGCCGCCCGATCTGCTGGACGCGCTTCTCGCCGACCCGTCCGGGACGCCCTGCTCGCCAAGGTGCCCGCGCTGCACCCCATCCGCCAGTGGACGGTGGACTTCTACCTGTCCCAGATGTCGCCGGACGTCAGGCAGGTGCGATGGCTCCGCGAGATGCCCCTCGCCGGACGCCTGGAGTACTTCGACTCCCCGTACGAGTTCTTCCGGATGGTCGTGGCCGGCAGCCGGGATCTCCCGCCATCGGCCGTCGACCGCCTGATGGCCGACGAGTCGACGGTGGTCCGCCGCGTCACCGCGGCACACCACGATTCCGTGTCCGGCGCCGCGCTCGAAGAGCTGTTCCTCTCGCACGGCGAAAGCCGGGATTTCCGGCGGCTGACCGCACATCCCCGCTTTCCCCGGGCCGCCTTCCTCCGGTTCGCGCACAGCCGCGATTCCGGCCTGCGCGCCGTCGCTTGCACCTACGCCGACCTCCCGGCGCCGCTGGTCGCGGACATCGCCACGGATCCCGTACCCGCGGCCGCCGCCTCACCCGTGCTGCCCGTGGCCGACATGTACGCGATCTTCGGCGGGTAGCCGCTACGCGTACTGCCGCAACAGCCCGCTGACGGCGGTGGCGTACCGCGCCACGACGACGTCCGCGACGCGCGGGTCGTCCGCCAGAGGTTCCGCGATGAACGCCTTCGGGTCGGCCTCGCGGGCCAGCCGGGCGATCCGGTCCGGGAGCAGGCCCGGCGCCAGGAACCACGAAGCCACCACCAGGTGCCGCACCCCGCGGGACCGCAGCCGGGCCGCGGCCGCCGGAATGTCCGGCTGGGTGGCGGAAGCGAACGCCTCGCTCACCGGCACACCCAGCCGCTCTTCCCACCGCGCGGCCAGCGAAGTCACCACGGCGTTCGCGGAAGCGTTCGACGAACCGACCGCGCTGACCAGCACTCCCGTGCCTCCACGGCGAGGCGCGGCCGCCAGCCGGTCCAGGGCGACCGCCTCCAACGCGCGGTCGGCGCCCAGCACGTCCGAGACCTGCACCCGGAAGCCCGGGCAGTCCGTGACGACCGAGTCGATCAGCGCCGGCAGGTCGACCCGGGCGTGGAACGCGCTGCCCAGCAGCAACGGCACCACGATCGCGGTCCGGTGCCCGTCCGCGTACAGCGACCGCAGCACCTCCGTGACCAGCGGTGCCGATAGGTCCAAAAAGGACTCGTGGACCGGCACGCCCGGGGCCTGGGCGCGCACGACGTCGACGAGCGCCCGCACGGTCGCCGCCGAGCGGGGGTCACGACTGCCGTGCGCGACGGCGACCAGGGGCGGCGTCACGAGAAGCGCTCACCCACCAGGCCGGCCGCGAGGGTGTCGCCGTCCTTCGGGTCGATCACCAGGAACGCGCCGGTGCGCGGGCTGACGCCGTAGTCGTCGACGCCCAGCTCCTCGGCCAGCCGCAGCGTGACGCGGCCGATGTCGTTGAGCTCCAGCGACGCCGGCGAGTCCACACTGGACAGGGTCTGCTCGTCGAACCGCGCGTGCAGCTCGTCGACCAGTGCCTGCACCGTGCGGGTGCCGTGCTTGACCAGCAAGCGTGCGCCCGGCTTCAGCGGCTTGGACGACAGCCAGCACAGCGTGCCGGTGATCTCGTCGGTGATCCGCGGCGGCGCGTCCGCGGCGGCGATCAGGTCGCCGCGGGAGATGTCGATGTCGTCGGTGAGCAGCAGCGTCACCGACGTCCCGGCGCCGGCCTCGGCCAGCGGCCCGTCCGCGGTGTCGATGCGTTCGACACGGCTGCGGATGCCTTGCGGCAGCACGACGATCTCGTCGCCCGGCCGGACCGTGCCTGCCGCGATCTGGCCCGCGTAACCGCGGTAGTCGAGGTACTCCGGCGTGCGCGGCCGGATCACGTACTGCACCGGGAACCGCAGCGCCGAGTCGTGCGGGTCCGGCGCGACCGGCACGTCCTCCAGGTGCTCCAGCAGGCTCGGCCCGGTGTACCACGGCGTCCGCACCGAGCGCGTCGCCACGTTGTCGCCTTCCAGCGCCGACACCGGGATGGCGAGCACGGACCCGCGTTCGTAGCCCAGCGAAAGGGCGTGCTCGGCGAACTCCTCGGCGATCACTGTGAACGTCGCCTCGTCGTAGCCGACCAGGTCGATCTTGTTCACCGCCAGCACCAGCTGCGGCACGCCCAGCAGGGCCAGCACGGCCGCGTGCCGCCGGGTCTGCTCGATGACGCCCTTGCGCGCGTCGACCAGCAGCACGGCCAGCTGCGCGGTGGACGCGCCGGTCACCGTGTTGCGCGTGTACTGCACGTGCCCCGGCGTGTCGGCCAGCACGAACGACCGCTTCGGCGTGGCGAAGTAGCGGTACGCGACGTCGATGGTGATGCCCTGCTCGCGCTCGGAGCGCAGGCCGTCGACGAGCAGCGAGAGGTCCGGTGTGGACAGTCCCTTGTCGACGGACGCGCGGGTGACGGCGTCGAGCTGGTCGGCCAGCACCGACTTCGTGTCGTACAGCAGCCGGCCCACCAGGGTGGACTTGCCGTCGTCGACGCTCCCGGCGGTGGCCAGGCGCAGCAGCGAACTCATCAGAAGTACCCCTCACGCTTGCGGTCTTCCATGGCCGCCTCGGACATCCGGTCGTCGGCGCGGGTCGCGCCCCGCTCGGTGAGCCGCGAAGCCGACACCTCGGCGATCACCTCTTCGACGGTGGCCGCGGTGGATTCGATCGCGCCGGTGCACGAACCGTCGCCGACGGTCCGGTAGCGGACGGTCAGCTCCCGGACCTCTTCGCCGGGCCGCGGGCCGCCCCACGGACCCTCGGCCAGCAGCATCCCGTCGCGCAGGTAGACCTCACGCTGGTGCGCGTAGTAGATCGACGGCAGCTCGACCTTCTCGCGGGCGATGTAGTTCCAGACGTCGGCCTCGGTCCAGTTGGACAGTGGGAAGACGCGGACCTGCTCGCCCGGGCGGTGCCGCCCGTTGTAGAGGTTCCACAGCTCGGGCCGCTGCCGGCGCGGTTCCCACTGGCCGAAGGCGTTGCGGAGGCTGAAGATCCGCTCCTTCGCCCGGGCCCGTTCCTCGTCCCGGCGGCCGCCGCCGAAGACGGCGTCGAACTTGTTCTCGGCGATCGTGTCGAGCAGCGGCGTGGTCTGCAGCGGGTTGCGCATCCCGTCCGCGCGCTCTTCCAGGCGCCCGTCGTCGATCCAGTCCTGCACCTTCGCGACGACCAGGCGCAGGCCGTGGCGCTCGACGACGCGGTCGCGGAACTCGATGACCTCGTCGAAGTTGTGCCCGGTGTCCACGTGCAGCAGCGGGAACGGCACCGGCGCCGGCCAGAACGCCTTGATCGCCAGGTGCAGCAGCAGCGTCGAATCCTTGCCGCCGGAAAACAGGATCACCGGACGGTCGAACTCGCCGGCCACCTCCCGGAAGATGTGGATGGCCTCGGACTCCAAGGCCGCCAGGTTGTCTTGTGCCGCATCGGTCGCGGGCTCCAAGGTCGTCATGCGTCCCTTCCTCAGCCGTGCAGTCCGCACTCGGTCTTGCTCTGGCCCGCCCACCGGCCGCTGCGCGGGTCCTGCCCCGGCTCCACGCGCGCCGTGCAGGGCGCGCAGCCGATCGACAGGAACCCGATCGACACCAGCGGGTTCTCGAGGATCCCGTGCTCGCGGATATAGCCGTTGAACTCGTCGTCGGTCCACGCCGCGATCGGGTTGATCTTGACCAGGCCGTTGCGGTCGTCCCAGGTGACGATCGGGGTGTTCGCGCGGGTCGGGGCGTCCACGCGCCGGACGCCGGTCACCCAGGCCGAGTAGTTCGCGAGGGTCTTGCGCAGCGGCACGACCTTGCGCAGGTTGCAGCACAGCGTGGCGTCGCGGTCGTGCAGCTTCGGGCCGTACTCCGCGTCCTGCTCGGCGACGCTCTGCTCGGCCTGGGCGTTCACGATCTTCACGTCCGGGTAGACCGTCTGGACGGCGTCGCGCGTGCCGATCGTCTCGGGGAAGTGGTAACCGGTCTCCAGGAACAGGACGTCCACATCGGACTTCACCTTGGTGGCGAGGTCGATCAGCACGGCGTCCTGCATGTTGGACGCGACGATGAAGTCGTCGCCGAACGTGTCGACGGTCCAGCGCAACGCTTCTTCCGCGGTCGCGTCGGCGAGTTCCCGCGAAGCGCGTTCGGCGAGGGTCTTGTAGTCGGCGGTGGCGGTCATCGGGAAACCTCCGGAAGGGACAGTCCGAGGAACTTGACCGAGAAAACCCGGCGGCAAGCAGAACACAGCCAGCCGCCGTTCTCTTCCGGCCGGAGGTCCTCGTCGCCGCAATAGGGGCAGTAGTACGGCGCCGCGCGCTCGGTCACTGGAGCGCGCTTTCATCGGCGCGGGCAGCCCATTGCGCGAACCGCTCGCCGTCTTCGCGCCCGGCGACGTAGTTGCGCACGACCCGCTCGACGTACCCGGTCAGCTCACCCGAGGTCACCTTGTGCCCGCGCAGCTTCCGGCCGAACCCGGCGTCGAGGCCGAGCCCGCCGCCGAGGTGCACCTGGAAGCCCTCGACCTGGTTGCCGTCGGCGTCGGTGACGATCTGGCCCTTGAGGCCGATGTCCGCGGTCTGGATCCGCGCGCAGGAGTTGGGGCAGCCGTTGAGGTGCACGGTCACCGGCGTGTCGAGGCCGTCCTGGATGTCGGCGAGGGACTTCTCGAGGTCCGCGACGAGCTGCTGCGCGCGGGCCTTCGTCTCGACGATGGCGAGCTTGCAGAACTCCAGCCCGGTGCAGGCCATCACGCCGCGCCGCCACGGCGACGGCTTCGTCTCCAGCCCCAGTTCGGCCAGTTCGGCGGACAGGGTGGCGACCTGGGCCTCGGGGACGTCGAGCACGACGAGCTTCTGCTGCGGGGTGAGCCGCACCCGGCCGGAGCCGGCCCGCTCGGCGGCCTTGGCGACGGCGACGAGCGTGCCGCCGCTGGACCGGCCGGCGATCGGCGCGGCGCCGACGTAGAACTTGCCGTCGACCTGGGGGTGGACGCCGACGTGGTCGATCGGCACGGCGGGGTCCACCGGTGGCGGGCCGTCGATCAGCTCGCGTTCGAGGTACTCGTCCTGCAGCACCTGCCGGAACTTCTCCGCGCCCCAGTCCTTGACCAGGAACTTGATCCGGGCCCGCGAGCGCAGCCGCCGGTAGCCGTAGTCGCGGAAGATCGAGATGACGCCTTCCCAGACGTCCGGGACCTCGTCCAGGGGGATCCAGGCGCCGAGGCGCTGCCCGAGCATCGGGTTGGTGGACAGGCCGCCGCCGACCCAGACGTCGAAGCCGGGCCCGTGCTCGGGGTGGTCCACGCCGACGAAGGCGACGTCGTGGATCTCGTGGGCGACGTCGGGCTGGCCGGAGATCGCGGTCTTGAACTTGCGCGGCAGGTTGGCGAATTCCGGCTTGCCGATGTAGCGGCGCTTGATCTCCTCGATCGCCGGGGTGCCGTCGATCACCTCGTCGGCGGCGATGCCCGCGACCGGCGAGCCGAGGATGACGCGCGGGCTGTCGCCGCAGGCTTCCATCGTGGTCATGCCGGCGTTCTCGAGCTTGGTCCAGATCGCCGGGACGTCCTCGATCCGGATCCAGTGGTACTGGATGTTCTGCCGGTCGGTGATGTCGGCGGTGTCGCGCGCGTACGCCTGCGAGATCTCGCCGAGCACGGTGAGCTGGGCGGTGGTCAGAGCGCCGCCGTCGATCCGGACCCGCAGCATGAAGTAGCGGTCGTCGAGCTCTTCGGGCTCCAGCGTCGCCGTGCGGCCGCCGTCGATCCCCGGTTTGCGCTGGGTGTAGAGGCCGAACCAGCGGAACCGGCCGCGCAGGTCGCCCGGGTCGATGGCGTCGAACCCGCGGTGGGCGTAGATGTTCTCGATGCGCGCCCGAACGTTGAGCGGGTGGTCGTCCTTCTTGGACCGCTCGTTCGGGTTCAGCGGCTCCCGGTAACCGAGCGCCCACTGCCCTTCGCCGCGCTTCTGCTTGGCACGCGCGGGGCGGGCTGGGGTCTGGCGCGTGGGCGTGGTCATGGGGGTGTCCTCCGGGGGCGGTTGGGAGGGCGTGGGCCGCGCGGCAGCGTTGCCGTGCGCGACCGGTGCCCGGTCAGTCGTGGTGGTGGCGGGGAGTCAGCGGGACACGACACAGAGTGCGCTCGCCACACGCCGGAGGTCGACGTGGCGGCGGGCCACCAGGCGGATTCCGGCGCGAGTCACGTCGCCAGCGTCTCACGTGCCCACAATGTGGTCGAGCCCCGTCCGGATGTTGGGACCGGGCTCACTCACGCCGTCTACCTGGCCTTTTGGCCGCGAACGCCGGTCCGCGGCCGCGAGGGGACCATGGTCGTCCAGTGGGCGAGGTTCGCGCGGCCGCCGGGGAGCCGGTCTGGCCGATCTGGCTTGCGTTCCGTTAACCACTATGCTTAAAGTACTACGAACACAGTGATTTGAACGAGAGGATCCGCCGATGCAGGTCAAGGGTTTCGGGGCGGGCTACCTGGTCGACGACGTCGCCGCGACCACCCGCTTCTACGCGGACGTCGTCGGCCTGCCGGTCACCGTCGAGCTCGACTGGTTCGCCAGCGTCAACGCCGGCGCGCCGGGGTACGAGATCAGCTTCGTGCAGCGGGGGCACGAGTCGGTGCCGCCGGCCCACCGCGCGCGGGAGACGTCCGGGCTGATGTTCGGCCTCGTCGTCGAAGACGCTCGTGCCGAGGCGAAACGGCTGGAAGAGGCGGGGGTCGAGCTGGTGACCCCGGTCGTCGACGAGGTCTACGGGCAGCGGCACTTCTACGTCGCCGACCCGAACGGCGTGCTGCTCGACGTCATCGAGCTGATCCCGGTCGATCCGGACTGGGCGGCGGCCAACCTGCCGGCGTCGTAACAGGTGTTAACCCGATCGGCCCCTTGAGGCGACCGGGCGTGACGGGGTGGACAATTCGAGCGTGCCCCAGCTGCGTCCCGACCCCGCCACACCGATCGATCCGGCGTTGCCGGAAAGCGCGCTGAAGGGGCTGGGCAGCAGAGCGTTCGGGGTGTACGTGCACGTCCCGTTCTGCGCCACGCGCTGCGGGTACTGCGACTTCAACACCTACACCGCGGGTGAGCTCGACACCGGTTCGTCGCCGCAGTCGTGGCTCGAAGGGCTGCGGCGCGAACTCGAACTAGCCGCGCGCGTGCTCGTCGTGCCGCCCGCCGCCGACACCGTGTTCGTCGGCGGCGGCACGCCGTCGCTGCTGGGCGCGGACGGGCTGCGGTCGGTGCTCGACGCCGTCCGCGACGTCTTCGGGCTGGCGCCGGGGGCCGAGGTGACGACGGAGTCCAACCCCGAGTCGACGTCGCCGGAGTTCTTCGCCGGAATCCGCGAAGCGGGCTACACGCGAGTGTCGCTGGGCATGCAGTCGGCCGCGCCGCACGTGCTGAAGATCCTCGACCGCGTGCACACCCCGGGCCGCCCGGGCGCGGCGGCCGCCGAAGCGCGCGCGGCCGGGTTCGAGCACGTGAACCTCGACGTGATCTACGGCACGCCGGGGGAGCGTGCCGACGACCTGCGGGCGACGCTCGACGCCGTGCTGGCCGCCGGCGTCGACCACGTCTCGGCGTACGCGCTGATCGTCGAGGAGGGCACGGCGCTGGCCCGCCGCGTCCGCCGGGGCGAGCTGCCGGCGCCGGACGACGACGTCCTGGCCGCGGACTACGAGATGATCGACGCCATGCTGTCCTCGGCGGGACTGCGCTGGTACGAGGTGTCGAACTGGGCGGCGTCCGACGCGGCCCGCTGCCGCCACAACCTCGGCTACTGGCGGGGTGACGACTGGTGGGGCGCCGGTCCGGGCGCGCACAGCCACGTCGGCGGGGTGCGCTGGTGGAACGTCAAGCACCCGGCCCGGTACGCGGCGCTGCTCGCCGCCGGCGACTCGCCCGCGGGCGGGCGCGAGGTGCTCACCGACGACGACCAGCACCTCGAGCGGATCATGCTCGAGCTGCGGGTCGCCGAAGGGCTGCCGCTCGACGTGCTCGACGAGCCGGGGCTGGCCGAGGCGCGGGCGGCCGCGGCCGAAGGGCTGCTCGATCCGTCCGCTTTGGACTCCCGGGGCCGCGCGGTGCTCACCGACCGCGGCCGGCTGCTGGCCGACGGCGTGGTCCGCCGCCTCGCCGGGTAGGGATTAAAACCGGGGGCCGGGTCGTTGCTTGTATTCAGCAACGACTTAGAGGAGGCCCCATGGCGCGCGCGATCAGGTTCGACGAATACGGCGACGTGGAGGTCCTGCGGGTCGAGGACGTCCCCCGGCCGGTCCCGGGACCGGGTCAGGTGCTCGTCGAGGTGCGGGCCGCCGGGATCAACCCGGGCGAGGCCGCCATCCGGCAGGGATTCCTGCACGAACGCTTCCCGGCGACGTTCCCTTCGGGACAGGGCAGCGACTTCGCGGGGGTTGTCGCTTCGCTCGGCGAAGGCGTCTCGGACATCGCTGTCGGCGACGAGGTGATCGGGTTCGTCGACACGCGGTCGAGCCACGCCGAGTTCGTCGTCGCCGAGGCCGAAAACCTCACGCCGCGCCCCGACGGTGTGCCGTGGGAAGTCGCCGGTTCGCTGTTCGTCGCCGGGACGACCGCGTACGCCGCGGTGGCCGCGGTTTGCCCGCGAGAGGGGGACACAGTCGTCGTCTCGGGCGCAGCGGGCGGGGTCGGCTCGCTGGCCGTCCAGCTCGCGAAGCTGGCCGGGGCCACGGTGATCGGCCTGGCCGGCGAGGCGAACCACGAGTGGCTGCGCGGGCTCGGCGTCATCCCGGTCTCCTACGGCGACGGCGTGCTGTCGCGGATCCGGGAAGCCGCGCCTTCCGGCGTGCACGCGTTCGTGGACACCTTCGGCTCCGGCTACGTGGAACTGGCGCTGCACCTGGGCATCCACCCGGGACGGATCGACACGATCATCGACTGGGCCGCGGCCGAGAAGTACAACGTCAAGACCGACGGCAACGCGGCGGGCGCGTCGGCCGACGTGCTGCGCGAGCTGGGTCTGCTGCTGGACAAGGGATTGCTGGAGCTGCCGATCGCCCGGGTGTACCCGCTGGAGGAGGTCCGGGACGCCTACCGCGAACTGGAACGGCGGCACACGCGCGGCAAGATCGTGCTGCGGCCCTAGTTCTTCGCCAGGACCTTCAATCCGGCGAGGTACGCCTCGAGCGCGAACTCGAGGCGTTCCTTCGCCGTTTCCGCGGAGAAGAACTCGCCGACCTGCAGCAGATTGGGGAACGACTCCGCGGGCAGTGACCGCATGTACGCGACCATCTGCTTGCCGCGTTCGCCGGCTTCGGTCTGGTCGATCTCGCCCCAGGTCCAGCCGCTTGCTTCGTACGCGTACGCCTTGGCGTAGAGGGAAAGGGCGTCGCCCGCGAAGGTCGCCTGCTTGAGCGTCAGCCCGCCGGCGCGAAGCAGGGCGAGCATGCCCTCGCCCTGCTTCAGCGAGTTGGGGGTGACCGGCACGGCGATGTCCCACGCGATGCGCGCGATGCCGCGGTGCGCGGCCATCACCTGGATCTGGTCGCGGACGAGGTCCTTGACCTGCTCGTCCCAGCGCGCCGGGTCCGGCTCGGGGACCAGCACGTCGGCGAGCACGGCGTCGAGCATCAGTTCCGCCAGCTCTTCCTTGTTGGAGACGTGCGCGTAGAGCGAGGCGGGCCCGGTCTCCAGTTCCTGGGCGATCCGCCGCATGGTGACCGCGTCGAAGCCCTCGTCGTCCAGGACGATCAAGGCCGCTCGGACGATCGAGGCCTGGGAAAGAACGGGTTTCGCGGCGCGGCGGCGGGGAGCGCTGCGCCACGGCGGCGGGGGAACGGTCACCCGAACACTGTACTTGACGCGAACGCCGTTCGAGAGTAGAACGGTGTTCGTGGGGCGAACGTTGTTCGCGGGCGCTGTGTCGAGGGGGTTGTGATGACTGCTGTTGCCGAAGTTCGTGGGGTGCTGGGCCGGCTTGCCGACGCGTGGAACGCCGGTGATGCCGCCGCGTACGGGCGGCTCTTCACCGAAGATGCGGACTACGTGACGTTCTTCGGGATGAACTTCCCGGGCCGGGAGGCGATCGAGAGCTCGCACCGGGCGCTGTTCGAGGGGCCGTTGCGAGGGTCGAAGCTGACCGGGTCGCTCGGCGGGGAAGCGAAGGTGCGGTTCGTCCGGCCGGACGTCGCGGTGGCGGTCGTCGGCGGCGGTTCGTCGCTGACCGGGGCGGAGATCGCCGACGAAGGGCGCGAGTCGACCGTGTCCTTCGTGCTCGTCCGGGAGGAGGGCGAGTGGCTGATCACGGCGTTCCAGAACACGCGGGTTTCGGATCCACGCGGGTGAAAACGCTTGCGGAGGCGTCGGGCGTGGTCGCGCGGCCGCCCGCCGAGGTGTTCGAACGGCTGCGGCTGATGCTGGGCGGCGGTGGTCACCCGATGCGGATGGAGGTCGACCGGGAGCGCGGGTGCGTCGCGGTGCAGGGCGGCTGGTGGTACCGGGGCGAGTACCGCGTCACAGCCGATCCGGCGGGAGCGCGCGTCGAGCACCGGGTGGTCAACGCGGCGTCGTGGGGCCGGTGGGGAGTGCCGTTGGCGAACCGGTTTTTCTTCGGGTTCCGGAAGGAGGTGGCCAGGGGATTCGGGAGGCTGCTCGCGGAATTGAGCACACCTGAGTAGCCCCGCGCCGATTTTGGCGCGTAGGCTGACTTAGGTAAGCCTTAGCGATGGTTGGAGTGGCCGATGGCTGAAGCACCCCGGCGGTCCGGGCGTCCCGCGGCACGGCTGCGGGTGCTGCGGACCGAGCGGCTGACCCCGCACATGATCCGGATCGTCGCGGGCGGCGAGGGGATCGCGCAGTTCACGCCGAACGAATTCACCGACGCCTACGTGAAGGTGCTGTTCAAGGTCCCCGGTGTCGAGTACCCGGAGCCGTTCGACGTCCAGGAGTGCCGGGCGACGATGCCGCGCGAGCACTGGCCGCGGCAGCGTTCCTACACGGTGCGCGCGTTCGACCCGCAGGCCGGCGAGCTCGTCCTCGACTTCGTCCACCACGGTGACGAGGGCATCGCGGGTCCGTGGGCGGCCTCGGCCCAGCCGGGTGACGAGCTGCTGGTGCTGGGCCCCGGCGGTGCGTACGCGCCAGGCGCCGAGGCGGACTGGCACCTGCTGGCGGGGGACGAAAGCGCGTTGCCGGCCATCGCGTCGTCGCTCGAAGCGCTGCCTGCCGGCGTCCTGGCCCACGCGGTGATCCTGGTCGAGAACGAGGCCGAGGAGCAGCCGCTGGTCACCAAGGCGGACGCGCAGATCACGTGGCTGCACCGGGCATCGGGCGGCGACGTCGCGGCGGCCGTGCGCGAGCTGCCGTGGCACGAGGGGGTCGTCCAGGCGTTCGTCCACGGCGAAGCGGGCTTCGTGCGCGAGCTGCGGCGCTACCTGCTCGACGAGCGCGGCGTGCAGCGCGAGCTGCTGTCGATCTCGGGCTACTGGCGCTACGGCAAGAACGACGAGGCGTGGCGCGAGGAGAAGGCGGCCGAGCGGGCGCGGGAGAAGTAGCCTCGCCGCATGGCGGATTTCGAAGTGGACGTCGACCCGGCCGAGGCCGGCTTCGACGCGGCGCGGCTGGCCCGGATCGACAGGCATTTCGACCGGTATGTCGAGGACGGACGGTTGCCAGGCTGGCTCGCGGTGGTGAGCAGGCACGGCCGCATCGTCCACGTCGGCCGCGGCGGCTTCCGGGACGTCGAGGCTTCCTCGCCGGTGGAGACCGACACGCTGTGGCGCATCTTTTCGATGTCCAAGCCGATCACCTCGGTCGCGGCGATGATGCTGGCCGAAGAGGGCCTGCTGGAGCTGGACGACCCGATCTCGCGCTGGCTGCCCGAGTTCGCTGCGCCGCGGGTGTACGTCAAGGGATCGGCGCTGGCGCCGCTGACCGAGCCGGCCACTTCGCCGATCCGCGTGTGGCACCTGCTGACGCACACGGCGGGCCTCACGTACGGCTTCCACCACGGCCACCCGGTGGACGCGATCTACCGCGCGGCGGGCTTCGAGTGGGGCACCCCGCCGGGCCTCGACCTGGCGGCGTGCTCGGAGCAGTGGGCCAACCTGCCGTTGCTCTTCCAGCCGGGCACGGAGTGGAACTACTCGATCGCCACCGACGTCCTCGGCCGGCTCGTCGAAGTGGTGTCAGGCTTGCCGCTGGACGAGTTCTTCGAGTCCCGGATCTTCGCACCGCTGGGCATGACGGACACGGGTTTCGTGGCATCGTCCCCATCCCGCTTGGCGGCGATGTACGTCCGAGACCCGGCCTCGGGCCGAGCGGTCCGCAACGACGCATTCGGCCGCATGGGAGCATCCCGCCCGGACTGCCTCTCCGGCGGCGGAGGGCTGGTGTCCTCGGCCCAAGACTACTGGCGTTTCACGGAGATGCTCCTCCGCGGCGGCGCCCTCGACGGCGTCCGGCTGCTGTCCCCGCGAACGGTGGCGTTGATGGTGAGCAACCACCTGCCGGGCCGAGTGGACCTGGAGGCCTTCGGCCGCCCCCTGTTCGCGGAAATGCCCTTCGACGGCCACGGCTTCGGCCTCGGCTTCTCGGTCCTGGAGGACCCGGTGAAGGCCCGAACGTTGTCGTCCCCGGGCGAATTCGCCTGGGGAGGAGCGGCATCAACGGCCTTCTGGGTGGACCCGGACGAGGACCTGACGGTGGGCTTCTACACGCAATTGCTCCCCTCGAGCACCTACCGCCTCCGCCCCCAGCTGCGGCAGCTGGTCTACCAGGCGCTGGTGGACTGAGCCGGAGCCACGGTCCCCCGGGCGGCACCGTTTCCGGCGTGCGCGCGGCGGGGACCTCGCCGCAGACGATGGCGCGGACAATCCGATAGCCCTCGAGCTCTTCCTCGGTCGTGACGACCCGCTCGGTGTCGTCGCCCGGCCGGCCCCGGCGCCGGCTGGACGACGCTGCCGCTCGACACGCTCACAGAGGAGTCGGGCTCGGACTGAACTGGTCACGGACCCGCTGGGTGAACGCGCCGTCGCACACCCGCGTCGTCAGGAACTTCACCCACTCGTCCTCGGGCTCC
This sequence comes from Amycolatopsis sp. NPDC003731, assembly GCF_053586895.1. Classification (NCBI taxonomy): domain Bacteria; kingdom Bacillati; phylum Actinomycetota; class Actinomycetes; order Pseudonocardiales; family Pseudonocardiaceae; genus Amycolatopsis; species Amycolatopsis sp. NPDC003731. The sequence continues at coordinate 30,835 of NZ_JBSFNC010000090.1, forward strand.
TTGAACTGAGCCGCGAGGATGCATTCCATGCCGGTGCCGTTCTGCTACCGGCCGCGGAAAAGAAATCGCCGCGGCGCTCCGCGGTGGCGGGTCGTCGTCGCCACCGCGGAGCCGTTTGCGACGACGCCCGCCGTGCCCCACTCGCTCCCGCTGGCGCTCGGTCGGGCTCGCCGAGCTGCGCGACGCCCTCGAGGCCGTCCGGCAGGGAGTCTCAGCCGAACGGGGCTCGGTCCGGTGCGCAGACCGTGCCCGGCGCCGGGACCGCGCCCGTGCCGAAGTAGCGGTCCAGCCACTCGTCGATGCACGCGCTCTTGCCGCGGGCGCCGTGGCCGTACGTGTCGAGGCTCAGCAAGCGTGCATTCCCCAGCAGGCGCTCGGTCCGCTGCGCTCCCGCGTACGGCGTCTCCAGGTCACCCCGGCGGTTGGCCAGCAGGAGGATCGGGGCCGTTGGGCGGTTCCACGGCCCTGCGTAGCGGCCCGGATCCTTGACCTCCCAGGTCGCGCATGGCAGCGTCTTGTAGACGTCGAACGGCCCGAAGCCGCGCCCTACCCTGTCTGCCCGCCGGGCGTAGTCCCACCACACGGCCGGGTCGCGGGGGTTCGCCGCGTCCGAACAGAGCGTGGCGCCGCCGCCCAGGAGGGAGTCGATGTCCGGTGGGCCGCCCTGTGCTGCCGGGGCGGGAGATGCCGGGTCCGCCAGGGCCTGGAGGAAGGCCGCCAGGCGGGGTGCGGACTGGGCGTCGGTCAGGTAGTCGTGGATGCGGGCGATCGCGCCCTGGTAGGTGACGACCTCCTGGCGCCCGGTCGTGTCGGTCACCGTGATCGGGCCGCGCTCGAGCCGATCGAGGATCGCCGGGTAGTCGAACGTGCATCGGGCGCCGCAGGCCGCCAGGAACGATTCGAGCGCTCGCGGGGCGTCCGCGAAGCCGTGCAGGCGGTAGCTCATCGGCGCGGCGCCGGTCGACCAGCGCACCGGGTCGTCGACCGCGTCGAGGGCCAGTGCGCCGACCCGGCCGGGGAACAGGTTCGCGTACGTCTCGCCGAGGTACGTGCCGTACGACTTGCCGTAGTACCGCAGCTTCGGCTCGCCGAACGCCGCGCGCAGCCGGTCCAGGTCGCGGGCGATCGTTCCGGTCGAGAGGTGGTTCGCCAGCGGACCGGCGTTCCGCTCGCAGAGGTCGGTGACCACGCGGGTGTCGGCGACCTGCTGCTGTTCGGCCGCGCGGGTCAGCGGAAACGTGCCGAGGGCACGTTGCAGGACTTCCAGTTGCGAGGGGTCGGTGAAGCAGCTGATCTTCGCACTCGCGCCGACGCCGCGCGGGTCGAATCCGACGATGTCGAAGCGGGCGTGCAACCCCGGTGTCAGCGCCGGCGCGAACCGGCCGGACGAGCCGGGGCCGCCTGGGTTGTAGAAGATCGTGCCCAGCTTGTGGGCCTGGTCGGTGGCGGGCAGGCGACCCACCGCGAGGCGGACCGTGCCCGCCGAGGGGTCCTGATAGGACAGTGGGACGTCGAGGTGGCCGCATTCGTAGCCGACCGGGCAGGAGGCTTCCCAGACGATCGGTGCGGGGCTCGCTGCGGCCGCGGGCGCAATCCCGGCGACTGCACTCGCGGCGGCCCCCAGGGCCAGCGCAACACGAAGGTTCATCGCCCGATCGTCCCGGCACCGGGACCGGGGACGCGCTGGTGCGCGCCCCCGGATCCGCGGTGGGGCAGGCCCTACGCGGTGAGCTTGGGGATGATCTGCGTCCCGTAGGACGCCAGCGTCGCCTCCCGGTCGTCGTGCATCAGGTACAGCGAGAACTGGTCGACACCCAGCTCGGCCAGCTCCTGCAGCCGTTCGACCTGGGCCGAGGCCGGCCCCAGCAGGCAGAACCGGTCGACGATCTCGTCCGGGACGAACTCCGTCGACGGGTTGCCCGCCTTGCCGTGGTGGCTGTAGTCGTACCCCTCACGCTCGCGGATGTAGTCCGTCAGCTCCCGCGGCACCGCCCCCGACGATCCGTACCGCGCCACCAGGTCGGCGACGTGGTTGCCGACCATCCCGCCGAACCAGCGCAGCTGTTCGCGCTGGTGCGGCAGATCGTCGCCGACGTACGCCGGGGCCGCGACGCAGATCGTGATGCCGCCCGGATCCCGGCCGGCCGCCCGGGCGGCGTCGCGGACCGCGCCGATCGTCCAGCGCGCGATCGCCGGGTCGGCGCACTGCAGGATGAAGCCGTCGGCGTGTTCCCCGACCGTCTGCAGCGCCTTCGGCCCGTACCCGGCCATCCACATCTCCAGGCGGCCGTTGCGGATCCACGGGATCTGCACGGTCTTGTCGTTCATCGTCACCGCGCGGCCTTCGGCCAGGTCCTTGACCACGCGCATGCAGTCGCGCACGGTGGCCAGGGTGGACGGTGGCTTCCCGACGACCCGGTGCGCGGAGTCGCCGCGGCCGATGCCGCAGACCGTCCGGTTGCCGTACATGTCGTTGAGGGTGGCGAACGTCGACGCCATCACGGACCAGTCCCGCGTGCCCGGGCTGGTCACCATCGGCCCCACCACGAGGGACGACGTCGCCGCGAGGATCGCCGAGTAGATGACGAACGGTTCCTGCCACAGCACGCAGGAGTCGAACGTCCAGCCGTAGCGGAACCCGCAGTCCTCGGCGTCCTTCATCAGCCGCACGACGTCCCGCGCGGGCGGGTCGGTTTGCAGCACGATCCCGAAGTCCATGCCCCGCTCCTAGTTCAGGTACTGGTTCAGCGAGCGGGACAGGAATTTGCCGTGCGACGTCGAACCCGAGAATCCGGAAGGCGACACGACGACGCGCCCCCGCGACAGCACCGTGTGCACCCGCCCGGTGATCTCGAATCCTTCGTACGCCGAGTAGTCCACGTTCATGTGGTGCGTCTCGGCCGACAGCGTCTGCGTCGCCGAAGGGTCGTAGATCACGATGTCCGCATCCGAACCTGCCGCGATGACACCCTTGCGCGGGTACAGCCCGAACATCCGCGCCGGTGTCGCCGAGCACGTCTCGACCCAGCGGCCGAGCGTCAGCTCGCCGGCGACGACGCCCTGGTGCAGCAGGTCCATCCGGTGCTCGACGCCCGGGATCCCGTTCGGGATGGCCCGGAAGTCGCCGCGGCCCAGTTCCTTCTGGTCCTTGAAGCAGAACGGGCAGTGGTCGGTGGACACCACGGACAGGTCGTTCGTCCGCAAGCCCCGCCACAGGTCGGCCTGGTGCGACTTCTCCCGCAGTGGCGGCGAAGCGACGTACTTCGCGCCCTCGAAGTCCGGCTTCGCGAGGTCCTCGATGGACAGGTAGAGGTACTGCGGACAGGTCTCGGCGAAGACGTTCTGACCGTCGTTGCGCGCCTCCGCGACCGCCGCCAGCGCTTGCGACGCCGACAGGTGCACGATGTACAGCGGTGCTCCGGTCACCTTCGCGAGCTGGATCGCCCGCGACGTCGCTTCTCCTTCCAGCTCCGGCGGCCGGGTGAGGCCGTGCTGCACCGGGTCGATGTGGCCCGCGGCGAACGCCTGCGCCGCCAGCTGGTCGATCGCGATGCCGTTTTCCGCGTGCATCATGATCGTAGCGCCGATTTCGCGCGCTTTCTGCATCGCGAGCAGGATTTCCCCGTCCGTGGAGTAGAACACCCCCGGGTAGGCCATGAACATCTTGAAGCTGCCGACCCCGGCGTCGACGCAGGCTGCCATCTCCTTCAGCGACTGGTCGTTGACGTCGGAGACGATCATGTGGAAGCCGTAGTCGATCGCGCAGTTCCCGTCGGCCTTGCTGTGCCACTTGTCCAAAGTAGACAACAGCGAGGTGCCCTTGGCCTGCACGGCGAAGTCGACGATCGTGGTCGTGCCGCCCCACGCCGCGGCCGTCGTCCCGGTCGAGAACGTGTCGACCGAGTGTGTGCCGCCGAACGGCATCTCCATGTGGGTGTGGGCGTCGATGCCGCCGGGCAGCACGTACTTCCCGGCGGCGTCGATCGTCTCGTCGCCGGTCAGCGTCCCGGGCGCCCCGACGGCGGCGATGGTCTCGCCGTCGACGAGGACGTCCGCCAGGAGGGCTCCCGACGGCGAAACGACCTGACCGCCCGTGATGAGCGTGGTCATCAGGCCTCCGCGAGGGGGCCGTAGGTGTCCGGGCGGCGATCGCGGTAGAACGCCCACGTGTTCCGGACCTCCTCGAGCAGCGACAGGTCGAGGTCGCGCACCACCACCTCGTCTTCGGTGTCGGACGCCGCGTCCCCGACCAGCTGCCCGCGCGGGTCGACGAAGTACGTCTGGCCGTAGAAGTCGTTGTCGCCCAGCGGTTCCACGCCGACCCGGTTGATCGCGCCGACGAAGTACTCGTTCGCCACCGCGGCCGCCGGCTGCTCCAGCTTCCACAGGTACTGCGACAGGCTGCGGCTGGTCGCCGACGGGTTGAACACGATCTTCGCGCCGGCCAGGCCGAGCGCGCGCCAGCCCTCCGGGAAGTGCCGCTCGTAGCAGATGTAGACGCCGATGCGGCCCACCGCCGTGTCGAACACCGGGTAGCCGAGGTTGCCGGGGCGGAAGTAGAACTTCTCCCAGAACCCCTTGACCTGCGGGATGTGGTTCTTGCGGTACTTGCCGAGGTAGGTGCCGTCGGCGTCGATCACCGCGGCGGTGTTGTAGTAGACGCCGGGCTGCTCGACCTCGTACATCGGCACGATCAGCACGACGCCGTGGCGCTCGGCCACCTCCTGCATGAGCTTCGTGGTGGGCCCGTCCGGGATGGCCTCGGTGTAGGAGTAGTAGTCGGCGTCCTGCACCTGGCAGAAGTACGGCCCGTAGAACAGTTCCTGCAGGCAGACGACCTGGGCGCCCTGGGAAGCGGCGGTGCCGATGTGGTCGACCGCCGCCTTGATCATGGACTCCTTGTCACCCGTCCACCGCTGCTGGATCAGGCCGGCTCGAACCACGCTCACTGATTTCCTCCTTCGTCGTGGACAAGGGCATGGAGAGGGCGGCGAAGACGGCGAACGCGCCGACCAGGCCGACCACCCAGTTGTAGTCGTAAAGGGGCTTGAGGAACGGGATGAGACCGCCGTCGGGGAACGGCCCGCCGTAGGCGCCACCGACCGCGAGCAGGGCTCCCACCAGCGTCGCGACCAGGGCGCGCCAGTTCCAGCCGCCGCTGAACCAATACACCCCATCGGGTGTGTAGAGGTCCTTCAGCCGCAGCTTCGTGCGGTTGATGACCCAGTACCCGGCGACGAGCACCCCGGCGACCGCGCCGAGCAGGCCGCCGTAGAAGCCGAGCCAGGCGAAGATGTAGATGTCCGGGTCGGAGTACAGCCGCCACGGCTGGATGAGGACGCCGATGACGCCGGTGATGCCGCCGCCGACGGCGAACGTGATCCGCTTCGGGAACGCGTTCGAGAAGTCGTAGGACGGGCTGACGACGTTGGCCGCGAGGTTCGCCGAGATCGTCGCCAGCACCAGCGCGACCAGCGCGACGACGACCACGACCGGGCTGGCGAACTTGTCGGCCAGCTGCGCCGGGTCCCAGATGTCCTCGCCGTAGAGCACGTGCCCGCCCGACGTGGTCAGGATGGCCACGATCGCGATGAACGTCATCGTCGTCGGCAGGCCGAGGATCTGGCCGCGGACCTGCTTGCGCTGGCTGCCGCCGAAGCGGGTGAAGTCCGGCATGTTGAGCGACAGCGTCGACCAGAACGCGATCATCGCCATCAGGGCCGGCGCGAACACCTTCCAGAAGTCCGGGCCCCAGCCGAGCTTGCCGCCGTCGGACAGGATCGGGCCGAGCCCGCCCGCCTTGACCAGCACGTACCCGAGCATGATCAGGAAGCCGACGGACACCAGCGGCGCCGTCCAGTTCTCGAACCGGCGGACCGCCTCCATGCCGCGCCAGATGATGAGCATCTGGCCGATCCAGAAGACCACGAAGGACAGCCAGAGCGTCCAGTGCTGCCCGGCGACGACGGCGGAATCGCGCCACCACGAGCCGAGCAGCCGGCCGAGGATGACGTGGATGGCCTCGCCGCCGACCCACGTCTGGATGCCGAACCAGCCGCAGGCGATGAACGCGCGCAGCAGCGCGGCCAGGTTGGCGCCGCGCAGGCCGTAGAACGCGCGGGCGAACACCGGGAACGGGATGCCGTACTTCGTGCCGGCGTGGCTGTTGAGCAGCATCGGGGCCAGCACGATCAGGTTGCCGATCGTGATGGTGATCAGCGCCTGCACCCAGTTCATGCCGAGCGCGATGAGCGACGCGGCCAGGGCGTAGCTGGGGATGTTGTGCGCCATCCCCATCCAGAGCGCGAAGTAGTTGTAGGTGGTCCAGGTCCGTTTTTCGACGGGGACGGGGGCCAGTTCCTCGTTGAAGAACCGGCTGCCTTCGAGAGACCGGACGTCGGCGGGGTCGAGTTCGACCCGGCCGTCGTCGTGCACGCGCTGGGCTGCGGGTGTCGGCGCCATTGCGGAATCCTGCGCGCCTGGTCAGCGCCGGGGCAACGGCAGTCTGTTCACTCTTCGCTGATCAGGAGTGCAGTCTGTCGATTGCGCGAAGGGGCCTCGGAGTGCATGACCTGCGTCACACATCCGGCCGTCACGAACCGGCAAAGAGGGTGAAACGTCTCCACAGGATCTTCACACTTCACACGAACCGTCTCCACCGGGGGTGCTTAGGGTCGTGGTCATGGAACCGGGAGTGCGGCGGGTGCTCGTCGTCGAAGACGACGTCACGATCGCCGCGTCGATCGCGGCCCGGCTGCGGGCCGAGGGCTTCGGGGTGGACGTCGTCCACGACGGACCGGCCGCCGTCGCGGCGGAGGCGTCCGGGGAGCCGGACCTGGTCGTGCTGGACGTCATGCTGCCGGGCTTCGACGGCCTGGAGGTGTGCCGCCGGATCCAGGGGCGGCGGCCGGTGCCGGTGCTGATGCTGACCGCACGGGCCGACGAGACGGACCTGCTGGTCGGGCTCGGCGTCGGCGCCGACGACTACCTCACGAAGCCGTTCTCGATGCGGGTGCTGACGGCGCGGGTGCACGCCCTGCTGCGCCGAGTCGACCGCTCGGCTTCGGTGGCGGGCACGCGGATCGTGCTGGGCGACCTCGAGATCGACGTCGACCAGCGGCGGGTGGCCCGGGCGGGGGTCGCGGCGCAGCTGACGCCGATCGAGTTCGACCTGCTGGTGCACTTCGCCCGGCGGCCGCGGGTGGTGCAGCCGCGGGAACGGCTGCTGTCGGAGGTGTGGGACTGGGACGTCCACAGCACGTCCGCGGGCACGCGGGCGGTGGACAGCCACATCAAGGCGCTGCGGCGGAAGCTGGGGGCCGATCTGATCCGGACCGTGCACGGCGTCGGCTACGCGCTGGAGGCGGGATCGTGAACTTCATCCCGCGGCCGCTGGACCGGATCCGGTCGATCAAGCTGAAGCTGGCGATCCTGATGGTCGCCTCCGGCGGGATCGCGTTCGCGTTCTTCAACTGGCAGATCGGCTGGCTGCCGCCGAAGACGACGATCACCGCGATGGTGCTCGCGCTGGTGCTGTCGCAGGTGCTGGCCCACGGCATGACGCGCCCGCTGCGGGAGATGACGGCGGCGGCACGCGCGATGGCCAAGGGCGACTACACGCGGCGGATCCGGGCGACCACCCGCGACGAGGTGGGCGAGCTGGCGCAGGCGTTCAACCAGATGGCGGGGGACCTCGGGGACGCGGACCGGCAGCGCCGCGAGCTGATCGCGAACGTGTCCCACGAACTGCGGACGCCGATCACGGCGTTGGGCGGGGTGCTCGAGAACCTCGTGGACGGCGTCGAGGAACCCGATCCGGGGACGCTGAAGACGGCGCTGCAGCAGACCGAGCGCCTGGCGACCCTGGTGGACGAGCTGCTCGACCTGTCCCGGCTCGACGCGGGTGCTTCTTCGCTGCACCTGACGTCGTTCTCGTTGTGGTCCCTGTTGTCCGAGGTGGTCGGGGAGGCGGCCTTCGCGGGCCGCGGGGTGACGTTCGAGGTGTCGGTGTCGCCGGAGGGGGCGGCGGTGACGGCGGACCGCGGGCGGTTGTTCCAGGTGGTGGCGAACCTGCTGGAGAACGCGGCCCGCCACGGCCCCGCGGGTGGGCAGGTCCGGGTGGTGGCCCAGGTGCGGCCGGGCGAGGTCCGCATCGACGCGTGCGACGAGGGGCCGGGCATCGCGCCGGCGGACCGGGAGCGGGTGTTCGAGCGGTTCACCCGCGGCGAGCGGCCCTCCGGCGGCGGGACGGGGCTCGGGCTGGCGATCGCCCGGTGGGCGGTGGAACTGCACGGCGGGACGATCGGGGTGGTGGACCCATCGCCGGGCACGGGGAGCCGGATCCGGGTGACGCTGCCGGCTTAGGTTCCGGGTTCCGCCCGGCTCCGGTGTCGCGAATGACTCATTCGGGACGCCCGAGGTCCCGAATGAGTCATTCG
>NZ_JBSFNC010000091.1:0-38501 GCF_053586895.1 Amycolatopsis sp. NPDC003731
GCGGGAGCCCGGCCGCCACGGCCGACGCCGGCGCGCCGGTCGCGAAGGCCAGCAGGGACCCCGATGCCGCGGGCCGCCCCCACCGGAGCGGCCCGCGACGACCGTCAGAACCAGCAGTCCGGCCGGACCCGCAGCAGTTCCGTCCGCAGCACCGGCGTCCCGTCGACCGGCGCCGGGTCCTCCGCGGTCGGCTGGATCCCGCCGGCCGCGACCTTGTCCAGCGTCCGCAGCCCGTCCGCACCGACCGTGCCGAACACCGTGTAGTTCGGCCGCAGCGCGGAATCGCCGTACACGACGAAGAACTGCGAACCGTTCGTGTCCGGCCCCGCGTTGGCCATGGCCAGGAGGCCACGCGCGTAGACGCGCCGGGCGCCGGTCGGGTCGGTCGGTGCCGGCGGCAGGTCGACCGGCAGCTCGTCCTTGTACTTGTAGCCCGGCCCGCCTTCGCCGGTCGCGGTCGGGTCGCCGCACTGCAGCACCTTCAGCGTCGGGTACGCGGTCAGCCGGTGGCACACCGTGTGGTCGTAGAACCGGTGCCGCGCCAGGTGCAGGAAGCTCTGCACGGTGCACGGCGCCTTCGCGCGGTCCAGCCGCAGCGGCAGCGCGCCCTGGCTGGTCGGGATGGCGACGTCGACCTTGCCGTGGCTCGGCGTGTGCCGCGGGTCGGGCGGCAGCGGCACCGGACGCGCGGGCGGTTCGTCCGGCGTTTCGGTGTACTGGCAGGGCCCGTGGGTCGTCTTCGGCGGCGGGGCGTCGGCCGCCGTGGCGACGCCTTGACCGGCCACGAACAACGCGCCCGCCGCCAGCGCGGTCAGAAGTGTCTTCTTCATGCTGCACGCCCTCCCAGTGATCGCCCGGTTCCGGAGCGTCCCGCAGTCTAGGGCGCGGCACCGACAGCCAGAACCGGCGAAAGTCGCCCTCGTCAGCCCATCGGGTGAACCTCGGCGCCCGCGCCCAGGAAATTGTCGGACCCCCGGCGCACGATGGTCGGCACGCGGCAAACCCGCCGCCCACGAGGGGAGCACACCATGGAGCTTCGACGAAGACCCGTTGCGATGGCACGGTTTCTACTGAGGCGGCTCGCGTCCGCGCTAGCCGCGAAGGTCCGCGATCAGCTCGTCGGCGGCGGCGAACGGGTCGAGTTCCCGCGCCACGACCCGCTCGGCGACACCGGCGAGCCGTCCCCCGCCTCGCAGGTCCACGAGCTCGGCCCGCAACCGCCGGATGGCGATGGCCTCGACCTCGTCGCGCGCCCGGGCCACCCGGCGCCGGGCCAGCTCGTCGTGCTCGGTGAGCCAGTCGTGGTGCGCGGCCAGCGCCCGGACGACCTCGTCGACGCCCTCGCCCTTGGCCGCGACGGTCCGCACGATCGGCTGGCGCCAGCTCGGGCCCCCGATTTCCCGTCGGGCCAGGGAGATCATCTGCTTGAGGTCGTGCACGGTGGCGTCGGCGCCCTCGCGGTCCGCCTTGTTCACGACGAAGACGTCGGCGATCTCCAGCACCCCGGCCTTCGCGGCCTGGATGCCGTCGCCCATGCCCGGAGCGAGCAGCACCACCGTGGTGTCGGCGAGCTTCACGACGTCCACTTCGGACTGCCCGACGCCGACGGTTTCGATCAGCACGACGTCGAAACCGGCCGCGTCCAGCACGCGCACCGCCTGCGGCGTCGCCCACGAGAGCCCGCCGAGGTGCCCGCGGGTGGCCATCGAGCGGATGAACACGCCGGGGTCGGTGGCGTGTTCGGTCATCCGGATCCGGTCGCCGAGCAGCGCCCCGCCCGAAAACGGCGAAGACGGGTCGATGGCGAGCACCCCGACCCGCTTGCCTTGCGCGCGCAACGCGGTGAGCAGGGCCGAGGTCGATGTCGACTTGCCGACACCGGGTGGTCCGGTGAGCCCGACGACCCGGGCCCGCCCCGTGTACGGGGTGAGTGCCCGGGCGATCTCCGCGACGCGCGGGTGGGCGTCCTCGACGAGCGAGAGCAGCCGCGCCACGGCCCGGGGCTGCCCATCCCGCGCGCGGCCGACGAGGTCGTCGAGGTCGAGTGGTCCGGCCACTTACGCCGACGGCACCCGCAGCAGGAGGGCGTCGCCCTGGCCGCCGCCACCGCACAGCGCGGCCGCGCCGAGCCCGCCACCGCGGCGGCGCAGCTCGTGGATCAGGTGCACGGCGAGCCGGGCACCGGAGGCGCCGATCGGGTGGCCGAGCGCGATGGCACCGCCGTTGACGTTGACCTTCTCCGGGTCGAGGCCGAGCTTTTCGGTGGAGACGAGCCCGACGGCGGCGAAGGCCTCGTTGATCTCGACGAGGTCGAGCGCGTCGGCGGTCAGGTTCGCCTTCGCCAGCGCGGCGAGGATCGCGTTCGACGGCTGCTCGTGCAGGCTCGCGTCGGGCCCGGCGACGACACCGTGCGCGCCGATCTCGGCGAGCGGCGTGATACCGAGCTCCTCGGCCTTCGCCTTGCTGGCCACGACGACCGCGGCGGCGCCGTCGGAGATCTGCGAGGCCGAGCCCGCGGTGATGGTGCCGTCGGAGGCGAAGGCCGGGCGCAGCTTGGCGAGGCCTTCGGCGGTGGTGTCGGCGCGGACGCCTTCGTCGGTGTCGAAGACGACCGGGTCGCCCTTGCGCTGCGGGATGGAGACCGGCGCGATCTCGTCGGCGAAGTACCCGTTCTTGATCGCCTCGGCGGCGCGCTGGTGAGAGCGGGCGGAGAACGCGTCCTGCTGCTCGCGCGTGACGCCGTAGCGGGAGTTGTACTTCTCCGTCGAGGCGCCCATGGCGACCTGGTCGAAGGCGCAGAAGAGACCGTCGTAGGCCATGTGGTCGACGAGGGTGGTGTCGCCGTACTTGAAGCCGGAGCGGGACTTGGGCAGCAGGTGCGGCGCCTGGGTCATCGACTCCTGGCCGCCGGCGACGACGAGGTCGAACTCGCCGGCGCGGATGAGCTGGTCGGCGAGCGCGATGGCGTCGAGGCCGGAGAGGCAGACCTTGTTGATCGTCAGCGCGGGCACGCTCATCGGGATGCCGGCGGCGACGGCGGCCTGCCGCGCCGGGATCTGGCCGGCGCCGGCGGTCAGCACCTGGCCCATGATCGTGTACTGCACCGCGTCCGGCGAGACGCCGGCGCGTTCGAGGGCCGCCTTGATCGCGACCCCGCCCAGCTGGGCGCCCGTGAAGTCCTTGAGGGAGCCCAGCAGGCGCCCGATCGGCGTACGGGCGGCACCCAGGATCACGGAACCGGACACGGCGTCCTCCAAGCATCGGCGCATGGGCAGTTTTCCCGACCATACCTGGGAGCAGGGCTTCTTGATGGAGCCAGTGTGAGGCGGGGCACGCGACGATTCCGCCTCGAAGCGGCGCGCGGGCCCCCTATCCTGCCTCCATGGATGACGCCCTGCGGCCGTTCGTGACGGCCATCGACCACGTCGGCATCGCGGTCCCGGACCTGGACGCGGCCATCGAGTTCCACCGCGCGCACTTCGGCCTGGAGGTCGCGCACGAGGAGGTGAACGAGGAGCAGGGAGTCCGCGAGGCGATGCTGCGCGCCCCGGGCACGGCGGGCACGGAGACGCAGATCCAGCTCCTGGCCCCGCTGCGCGAAGACTCGGCGATCGGCAAGTTCCTGGCCAAGAGCGGCCCGGGCCTGCAGCAGCTGGCCTACCGCGTGTCCGATGTGGACGCCGCGGCGGCGGCCCTGCGCGAAAAGGGCCTGCGCATGCTGTACGAGGAGGCGAAGAGGGGCACATCGAACAGCCGGGTGAACTTCGTCCACCCCAAGGACGCGGGCGGCGTCCTGGTGGAGCTGGTGGAGCCGGCCAAGGACGCCACGGCGCACTGAGTCGTTCCGCCGCAAAGGTTCGACGCGGAGCCGCACGCCCGTGACAAGAAAAGGGCGCGCGGCCACCACGCCGATGAGCACCGGAACAACGGCGGAAGCGGGCCGCTGCCTCGATGGCGGTCCCGCCAGGCGCGCCTCGGCCCGAGCGGGCGCACCACCTCCACCGGCCGAACGCAGCACGGGGCCAGCCGGCGCACCACCCCCGCCAGCCGAGCGCAGGCACGCGGGCGTCCGGCGGGGCACCCCCGCCAGCCGAACGCAGCACGCGGGCCAGCCGGCGCACCACCCCCGCCACTCGAGCACCGGCATGCGGGCCGTCCGGCGGGGCACCCCGCGGGCCGAGCGTGCACGCCCAGCCAAGCCGGCCCACCGACCAGTCGGACGAGAGCGCACGCCGACCCGGCGGCACAGCCACGCAAGCCAGCCGACCCGGCACCCAGCCCAGCCGGCGCGCGCCGCCCGGCAAACGCGACCCGGCTAAGCGGGCGCCGCCTTGGACGACAGCGCGTCCGCGATGAACGTCAGCTCCCCGTCGAACTCCGCGGGCAGGTCGTCCTCCGAATGCCGGGCCGTCGCGTGCCGGTGGCTCACCGCGCGCGCCAGCAGGCCCGACGCCCGATCCACGTCGGCCGTCGGTACCCCGCCGCCGGTCGCCGCGACGATCACCGCCCTGACCTGGCGGACCAGGACCTGGAAACGTTCGTGCAGCGCGTCGCGGACCACGTGGTGCGTGTCCGCCTCGCGCCACAGCAAGTGCGACAGCCCCAGTGACCTGCTGAAGCGGTGGTCCAGCTCGCGGACCAGCCGCCTCAAGCTGCCCGCCAGGTCGCCCGGGACCACCACCACCGCCGGCTCGATGCGCTCGTCGGGCAGCCGCGCGACGAGCGCCGTGAGCAGGTCCGACTTGTGGCGGAAGTAGTAGTGCACCAGCCCCTTCGGCACCCCGGCCTGCTCCGCGATGCGCGAAGTCGGGGTGGCGTCGAAGCCGGACTCGGCGAAGAGCGCCTCGGCGGCGCAGAGGATGCGCTCCTTCGCCGAATCCTCGGTCATTCCCGTGCCTCCTGCGTCGTCAGTGCTGCCCGGCCGTGCGGTGCGCGGCGTTCGCGACCGGCATCGCTGCCGCGCCGGCGATGACCGTCAGCACCCCGGCGATCCAGGACGTCCAGGACGCGCCGTTGAACTCCGTGTACCCCATCACCCACGGCGCGATGAAGAGCAGCACGCCGAGCGCGATCTGGATGCCTTCGCCGTAGACCATGCCCGGCATCGCCAGCGACACCAGGCCGTCGAGTGCGATCAGCGCGCCCAGGACGACCATCGTCCACATCGCGGTCGTGTCCGTGCTCAGCCAAAGGGGTGAAAGAGCGGCGACCACCCCGATGACGACCTCGGCCCAGTCGTGGGGCCGGGTCCACGCGCGCGTAGAGACTTCACTCATTCGTGCTCACCTCCGTCGGTGAAACTGCTGGTCGGGTGGGTGTACCCGACGTCGATGATCCGCTTGACTGGCCAGCCGGTCAAGGTGAAGCGGTCACAGTTCGGCGTGTAATCGTGCTGTCCGTCTCGTACAGTTGTGGACGCGTGTTACCGGCGAGTAATTTCTGCCGCCAACGCCCCCCATCTCCGCGGAGGAACCGATGACGCAGCTCGGCGAGATCCAGCAGGCCATCCTGAACGGCGAGTCCGCCGCGGTGGGCTCGTTGCCCGTACCCGAGAGCTACCGCGGGGTGACCGTGCACGCCGACGAGGTCGACATGTTCGAGGGCTTGGAGAGCCGGGACAAGGACCCGCGCAAGTCGCTGCACGTCGACGACGTCCCCGTGCCCGAGCTCGGCCCCGGTGAAGCACTGGTGGCGGTGATGGCGAGTGCGATCAACTACAACACGGTGTGGACGTCGATTTTCGAGCCGATCCCGACGTTCAAATTCCTGAAGAAGTACGGCAAGCTCTCGCCGCTGGCCAAGCGACACGACCTGCCGTACCACGTCGTCGGCTCGGACCTGTCCGGTGTCGTGCTGCGGACCGGTGTCGGGGTGCACAACTGGAAGCCCGGCGATGAGGTGGTCGCGCACTGCCTGAACGTCGAACTCGAGGGCCCGGACGGGCACAACGACACGATGCTCGACACCGAACAGCGGATCTGGGGATTCGAGACCAACTTCGGCGGGCTCGCGGAGATCGCGTTGGTCAAGGCCAACCAGCTGATGCCCAAGCCGGACCACCTGACCTGGGAGGAGGCCGCCTCGCCCGGGCTGGTGAACTCGACCGCCTACCGTCAGCTCGTCTCCCGCAACGGCGCGGACATGAAGCAGGGCGACGTCGTGCTGATCTGGGGCGCGTCGGGTGGGCTGGGCTCGTATGCGACGCAGTACGCGCTCAACGGCGGCGCCATCCCGGTGTGTGTGGTGTCCAGCCCGGAGAAGGCGGCGATCTGCCGGAAGCTGGGTGCCGAGCTGATCATCGACCGCAGCGCCGAGGGTTACCGGTTCTGGAAGAACGACGACGAGCAGGACCCGAAGGAATGGCAGCGCTTCGGGGCGAAGATCCGCGAGCTGACCGGCGGTGAGGACCCGGACATCGTGTTCGAGCACCCGGGCCGGGAGACCTTCGGCGCGTCGGTCTACGCCGCGCGCAAGGGCGGCACGATCGTCACGTGCGCCTCGACCTCGGGATACATGCATCAGTACGACAACCGGTACCTGTGGATGAACCTGAAGCGGATCATCGGCTCCCACTTCGCGAACTACCGCGAGTCGTGGGAAGCCAACCGGCTGATCGCGAAGGGCCTGATCCACCCGACGCTGTCGAAGACCTACGCGCTGGAGGAGACCGGGCAGGCCGCACTCGACGTGCACCGCAACGCCCACCAGGGCAAGGTCGGCGTCCTCGCACTCGCCCCCCAGGAAGGCCTCGGCGTCCGCGACGAAGAGAAGCGCGCCAAGCACATCGAGGGCATCAACGCATTCCGCGGCGCCTGACGCCCGACGGCGCCGGGAGCCGACCCGCTCCCGGCGCCGAGAACCGGCTCGCGCCCGCGGCGGAAGTCGCCCGGCCCCGGGGCCGCCAGCCCACTCGGTCCCGCGGCCCCAACCCCACCCGGTCCCGCGGCCCCAACCCCACCCGGTCCCGGGGCCGAAACCCGGCCCGGTCTCGCGGCCCGAAGCCCACCCGGTCCCAGGGCCACACACCGGCCCGCTCCCGCGCCCGGCACCGGCCCGATCGCGGCGCCAGACCCCACCCTGCTCGCCGCGCCGGGAACCGCCGTGTGCGCGCGAGCTGCCGGCGCCAGGAAGCCCCGAAGAACCAGGCGATTCCGGCGGTTCCTTTCGCCGCGGGAGACGGCTCGTTCGGCGCACCGCCCGGGTGCTCACCCTTCCGTGACCGGACTGCGGCTACGGTAGGCCCCATGAGCCTTGGCGATGAACGGGAGCTTGTGCCGCTGGGAGCCGGCTTCGACGTGGCGAAGCGCGGGTACAGCCGAGCGCAGGTCGATGAGCACCTCGAACGGCTGGATGCCGATCTGAAGATGCTCACCGCGGATCGGGACGCCGCCATCGCGCAGGCGGGGGACCTCGCCCGCCAGCTGGAGATCGCGCGCGGCGAGATCGCGGACCTGCGTGGGCAGGTCGATCGGCTCGCCCAGCCGCCGACGAGCGTCGAAGGCCTGTCCGAACGGCTGCAGCGGATGCTGCGGCTCGCGCAGGACGAATCCGCCGACACGCGCGCCCGTGCCGAGGCCGAGGCCGGGCACATCCGGGCCAAGGCCGAGACCGATGCCAGCGCCATGCGGGCCCGGTACGAGCAGCTGCTCACCGAGCTCGACCTCCGGCGCAAGGAGATGGAGGCCGAGCACCGGAAGGTCCTCGAAGACGCCCGCGCCGAGGCCAAGAAGATCACCGACGAGGCCGAGGCCGAGCGCAAGCGGCTCGACACCGAGTCGCAGGATCGGCGCACCAAGGTCGAAGAGGACTTCGAGATCGCGATGGCCTCGCGCCGCACCGAGGCGATGCGGGTGCTGGCCGAACAGGAAGCCGCGAGCAAGGCCGAGGCCGCGCGGCGCGTCCAGGAGGCCACGCAGGACGCCGCCGACATCCGCGCGAAGGTCCTCGAAGAGGAGAAGGCCGCGAAGGCCGACATCGACCGCCGACAGCGGGAGTCGGTCGCGGAGGCCAACAAGCGCCGGCAGGACTCGATCACCGAGGCCAACGCGCGGCTCGCCGAAGCCGCCGACGAGGCGCGGCGGCGCGTGACGTCGGCCACGGAGGAATCCAACCGGCGGATCACCCAGGCGAACGAGCGGGTCGACGCGCTGCGGAAGGTGCGCGGCGGGCTTGCCGAGCAGGTCCGGGCGGCGCGGGCCGTGCTGGCCGAGGCGCACACCGTCCTCGGCGACGACGTCAAGGTGCCCGCCGACGTCAAGGCCGACCTGGTCACCGGCCCCAAGCCGGACGACACCGAGAAGACCGTGCGGGTCACCGACGTCGAGGAAACCATCCGGATCCGCGCCTCCGACGTGCCGAAGCCGAAGCCCGGGGCCAAACCAGCGGCCAAGCCCGCCGCCACCGCGCCCCCCAAAGCGGCGCCGAAGCCGGCTCCCCGGGCGAGCGGAGCGCAGAAAGCGACTGGCGAGTAACCTTCCACCCGACACGGGCGCGGACGAGCCTGCGCGGTCGGTACCGACCGGCTATCGTCCCTGCTCACGCGGGATCACCTGGAGGTTTTGCGCATGGGTGCGGCATATCGGACCGTGGTGGTGGGCACGGACGGCTCGGAGTCCTCGTTCGCGGCGGTGGACCGCGCGGCGGCGGTCGCCGGCGACGCGGGCGCCACGCTCGTCATCGCGTGTGCGTTCTACCCGGCGAGCCAGTCCGACGTCGACAAGGCCCAGGACGCCCTCGGCGACGAGGCGTACCAGGTCGTCGGCTCGGCCCCGGCCGAAGACACCTTGCAGTCGGCGCGGGACCGCGCGGCGCGAGCGGGCGCGGAGAAGATCGACACGGTCGCGGTCAAGGGCGACCCGGTCGACTCGCTGCGCAAGGTGGTCAAGGAGCGCGAGGCCGACCTGCTGGTCGTCGGCAACCGCGGGCTGAACACGATCGCCGGCCGCATCCTGGGCTCGGTGCCGTCAGAGGTGGCCCGCAAGTCCGGCGTGGACGTGCTGATCGTCCACACGACCTGACGTGACCGGTCCGGGCGAGGAACTTCAGCAGCGGCTCGAACGCGTCCTGCTCGGCGGCCGGCGGAAGTACACCCGGCTCGAAGTGGCGGAGAAGGCCGGCGTGCCCGACGAGCGGTCACGCCGGCTCTGGCGCGCACTGGGGTTTGCGACCGTGCGCGACGACGAGGTCGTCTTCACCGACGCCGACGTCGAGGCGATGCGGACCGCCGACCAGCTGGTGCAGTCGGGCCTGATCGACCCGAGCATCGAGGTCTCGGTGACGCGCGCGCTCGGCCAGCACCTGTCGCGGCTGGCCGAGTGGCAGGTCGACATGCTCTGGCAGCTGATCCGGGAACAGCCGGAGCTCGGCCGCAGCGAACGCCAGGTGACGCGCCTGGTCGACCGGCTGCTGCCGGAGCTGGAGCAGGTCCAGAACTTCGTCTGGCGCCGCCACCTCGCGGCCTACGCGGGACGCGCGTTCGCGGCCCCGGACGAGCACCTGGAGACCCGCACCGAGGTGGTCGGGTTCGTCGACATGGTCGGCTACACGCGCCTGACGCGCCAGATCGGCGAAGACGAGCTGAGCCGCGTGCTCGACGCCTTCGAGACCCTGGCCACCGAGGTGATCGCCGAGCACCACGGCCGCGTGGTGAAGATGATCGGCGACGAAGTCCTGTTCGTGGCGGACGCCCCGGTCGACGCGGCGGAGATCGCCCTGACGCTGACCGAGCGCACGTCCGCGGACGAGACGCTGCCGGCCGTCCGCGCGGGCATGGCGTCGGGCCGCATCCTGTCGCGCTTCGGCGACGTCTACGGCTCGGTGGTCAACCTGGCCGCCCGCCTGACCTCGGTGGCCCGCCCGGGCACGATCCTGGTCGACCGCGAGCTGGCCGCGGAGCTGGCGGACGAGAAGGCGTACGACCTGCGCGCCCGCCGGCCGGTGACCGTCCGGGGCTACAACCGCCTCCGCCCGTCGGCGCTGCGCCGGGCGAGCGAGGCCCCGACGGGCATGTTCGCGAGTTCGCAGCAGCTGGCGGCGGAGATGCTGGGCCTGACGGACCCGGCGGCCCGGGAGGAACCTCCGGAGGACCCGGGGCCCGAACCGCGGCCCCGACGCCGCCGGCGCCGCAAGCTCTGACGGCGACCCCGAGTCGGTAGAATCCCTCCCTCGCGCGGACGAGGTGGGAGGTGCGCGTGACCCAGGTGCTCCTCTCGTACGCCGACGAGCCGGACGACCCTTCGCACGAGGACCAGCTGATCCGGCTGTGGAGGTTCCTCCGGTCCTGCAGCATCGACGCGCGGCTCGACCTGGGCGAAGCGAACGAGCGCCGGGACTGGGCGTTGTGGACGGCCGGGCGGCTCCGCGAAGCCGACTACGTCCTGGTGATCGCCTCGCCCGCGTACCGCCGCAGCGCCGGAGACGGCGGCGCGCACGAAGGACCCGGCATCCTCTGGAAGGCCCGGCAGGTCCGCGACGCGTTCTACGCCGACCCGAACGCGCTGAAGCGGTTCGTGCCCCTCCTGCTGCCCGGCCGCAGCCCGGGCGACGTGCCGGAGTTCCTCGCCTCGGTCACTTCGACGGTGTATTCGGTCTCGGACTTCACCGTCGCAGGCGCCGAAAAGCTCCTGCGCATGCTGACGGACCAGCCCGAGTTCGAGGTGCCGCCGCTGGGTGAGCGTCCGGTGCTCAGGCCGAAGCGGATCCCACTGCGACCGCAGCCGGCGCCGGCCGTCCGGAACGTGGTCACCGGAGACGTCCACGGGGTCGTGATCCAGGTGGGGAACGCCGGATCCGTCACGGTTCCCGGAAGCCCCGCCATCCGGGTGGGCGAAGGAGCCGACCCGCGAACCGAGCGGGCGTTCGAAGACGCCGCCCGCCGAGCCGGTGGCCGCCTGGGTACCCCGGCCGGCCGGGCCTACCGCGAGGGACCCGGCTTCGTCCAGCACTTCACCCGCGGCGACGTGCTCTGCGCGGTCGCCGGCCAGCGGGCCGTGGTGGTCGCCGGGCCGATCTGGGACGACCTCGCGGCCCTGCCCGGCTTCCCGGACGGACTCGGGTTCCCGGTCTCGGACTGCCCCGATGCCACCGCCCGTGCGGTCGACCTCGACGGCGGAACGTGGCAGGCGGGCGTCCTGCACCGCGACCCCGCGACGCGGACGGCGTGGTGGCATCCCCGGCCCCGGCTGGGCCGGAACGCCCGCGAGGCTTTCCGGCTCCCGATGGCCGGCCCCGCGGACCTGACGGTGCGCGCCGTCGCCACCCTGCCGTGGCAGCTCGACGCCGAGATCACCCGGCGCACCCGCGACCTGATCGAGGCGGCCCTCCCGGAGGCGCCGATCAGCACGCTCCTCCCGGCCTTGTCCCTCCTGCGGCGGGCCCGGACCGCGCCGGGCCGGTGGGCTCGGGCGAGCGGGCCGGACGTCCGCCAGACCGGCCGGGACGCGCGGTACGACTACACCGCGCGGAGCCCGGCCGGGGGCACGGCCGTCCGCGCGGTCACCCGCATCCTGCTTCCCGGTGGCCGGCCGTGGACGGTCACGGTGTCCGTCGAGTTCCAGGCGAACTTCGCGGCGTGGGCGTCGGCGCGGCCGGACGGGTCCACGGCCGGCCTCCGGGTCACGGCGAACGAGATCGTCGAACTGTGGACGGCGGCGTGGCAGACCGCGACCGTCGTGGTCCCCGGCGCGCTCGTCCCCAACCCCGAGTGCGCCGCACTGCTGGCGCCGCCGGCGGTCGAACTGCAGATCAAGGCGGACACCAGCCTGCCGGCCGTCGTCGACCTCTCGGCGTTCGGGAAGCCGCAGGGACTGCCGGGCCCGCAGGGGGCGGTGACCGTGGTGGCGCCGATCGGGCTCGACCGGGAGGAGCGGCGGACCTGGGCAGCGAAAGCCCTGACCCGCCTGGCCCGTGAGTGGGGCTTCGCGGACGCCGAGGAAGGGATCGGCTAGCTCAGGCGTCGAAGTCGACTGTGAGGGTCTCCGAGACCGGGTACGACTGGCACGTCAGGACGAACCCCGCCTCGATCTCCGCCTGCTCCAGTGCGAAGTTGCGCCGCAGGTCCACCTTGCCCTCCGTCACTTTGGCGCGGCACGTTCCGCACACCCCGCCCTTGCAGGCGAACGGCAGGTCCGGGCGGAACTTCTGCGCGCCGTCGAGCACCGATGACGAACGGGGCAGCGTCATCGGCGTCGAACGGCCGTCCAGGACCACCGAGACCTCCGAGGACTCCCCCGCCACCGCCGGGTCGAGGTGCTCCAGCGGGGCCGGTGGGGTGTCCACGTAGAACAGCTCCTGGTGCACCTTCGACGAGGGCACCCCCAGCGAGGCCAGCAGCTCCTGCGCGCCCGACACCATCTCGAACGGGCCGCACAGCCACCAGTGGTCCACCGATTCGACCGGTACCAAAGTGGAGAACAGCGTACGCAGCTTCGGGACGTCCAGGCGGCCGGTGAACAGGTCCGCCTCGCGCGGCTCGCGGGACAGCACGTGGATCAGCTCGAGCCGCGACGGTGCGCTGTCCTTCAGGTCGGCCAGCTCGTCCGCGAACATCACCGTGTCCGTGCGGCGGTTGCCGTACAGCACCGTCACCGTCGCCGTGGACGACTTCAGCAGCGACGACACGATCGACAGCACCGGGGTGATGCCCGAACCGGCCGCGATCAGGACGTGGTGGCCGCCTTCGGACAGGTCCGGGGTGAACGAGCCGGACGGCGGGGCCACCTCGATCGTGTCGCCCGCGCGGACCTCGTTCACCAGCCACGACGAGAAGAACCCGTCCGGGACCAGGCGGACGCCCACTCGCGGGGCCGCGCCCGCCGGCGCGCAGATCGAGTACGACCGGCGCTCGTCACGGCCGTCGATCGAGCGCCGCAGCGTCAGCGACTGGCCCGGCTTGAACGCGTACTCCGCGGCCAGCGACGACGGCACGTCGAAGGTCACCGCGACCGCGTCGTCGCACAGCCGCTCGACCCCGGCCACCTTCAGGGAGTTGAACCGCGCCACTTCAGATCTCCTTGACGTGCTCGAACGGCTCCAGACACGCGCGGCAGCGCCGCAGCGCCTTGCACGCCGTCGCGCCGAACCGGGACTGCTCTTCGGTGTCCGCGGAACCACAGTGCGGGCAGGAAACGCGCGAAACCGGTGCCGACAGCGTCAGCGGGATCGGCCCCGACCGCCGCGGCGCGGCACCCGGCGGCGCGATCCCCGCCTCGGCGAGCTTCCGGCGGCCCGCGGCGGAAATCCAGTCCGACGTCCACGCCGGCGACAGCTGCGTCCGGATCTCGACGTCCGGGTAGCCCGCCGAGACCAGCGCGTGCTCCAGGTCGTCGCGCATGGTGTCCATCGCCGGGCAGCCGGTGTACGTCGGCGTGATCGCGACGACCACGCGGCCCTCGGACTCCGACACCGAGCGCAGCACCCCGAGGTCCGCCAGCGTCAGCATCGGCAGCTCGGGGTCGGTGACCGTGGCCGCCACGGCAGCCGCGGTCACCATCGGGCGTCCGGCATCGCCCGGGCCACGCTCTGCAGCTCCGCCAGCAAGTACCCGAACGACTCCGTGTGCACGCCGTCGCGGCCCATCCGGCCCGACACTCCGGCCAGCTCACCGGAGGCAGGCCTCGAAAGCGTGGCCGCGGCCAGGGCCTGGTCCAGCACCGCATCGAACTCCGGACGCAGCGACGCCGCGTCGACGAATTCCACGAGGTGCGTGCGGAACAGCTCCCCCACGTACGGCCAGAGCTCGTCCAGGCCATCCTGCATCCGCGCGTGCGACAACGGCGTCCCGTCGCCCAGGCGGACCAGCCACTGCGCCGCGTAGTCGCGGTGGTAGGCCAGTTCCTTGACGCCCTTGTCCGCGATCGCCGCCAGCACCGGGTCCACCGAGGACACCAGCCGCTGCAGCAGCGCCAGCCGCCACGTCGAGAACACGAACAGGCGCGCGATCAGGTGGCCGAAGTGCCCGCCGCCCAGCTCGGCGAGCCGGACGTTGCGGAACTCGTTCTCCGCACGCAGGAACGCCAGCGCGTCCTCCGTGCGCCCGGAGCCGTCGGCCTTGCCGGCGCGCGCGAGCAGGAGCCGCGCCTGGCCCAGCAGGTCCAGGGCGATGTTGGCGATCGCGACCTCGTCCTCCAGCTCGGGCGCGTTGGTGCACCACTCCTGGAGCCGGTGGGAGAAGACCAGCGCGTCGTCGCCGAGCATCAGGCAGTACGCGGCCAGCTGCGCGGCGTCCACCCCGGACGGCACCGAAGTGTCCACTCCGGACAGTGGGTCCTCGAAGCCGGTGCCGAACGCCCAGCGCGCGTCGTTCTCCTCGGTGATGGCCTCGTACACGTTGTCGAAACTCATATGTGCGGCACATCCTCGGGAATGTCGTAGAACGTCGGGTGCCGGTAGACCTTGTCGCCGCTGGGTGCGAAGAACGGGTCCTTCTCGTCCGGCGACGACGCCGTGATGTCCGCCGCGCGCACGACCCAGATCGACACGCCTTCGTTGCGGCGCGTGTAGAGGTCGCGCGCGTGGTGCAGGGCCATCTGGTCGTCGGCCGCGTGCAGCGAGCCGACGTGCACGTGGTTCAGCCCGCGCTTGCCGCGGACGAACACCTCGTACAGCGGCCAGTCGTGCTTGACCGTTCCCGGAGCGGCGGGGACGCCTTCCAGGGGGACGGCGCCGTGGCCGCCTTCGGAAGTCAGCTCGCTCACTTGTGCTCCTTCTTCGCGGCGTGGGCGACGGCGGCTTCCCGCACCCACGCGCCGTCTTCGTGGGCCTGGCGCCGGTGCGCGATCCGCGAAGCGTTGCAGGGCCCGTTGCCCTTGAGGACGTTCTTGAACTCGTCCCAGTCGACCGCGCCGAAGTCGTAGTGCCCGCGTTCGGCGTTCCACTTCAGCTCGGGATCGGGGAACGTCACGCCCAGCGCGGAAGCCTGCGGCACCGACATGTCCACGAACCGCTGCCGCAGCTCGTCGTTGGTGTGGCGCTTGATCTTCCACGCCATCGACTGCGCGGTGTTGGGCGAATCGGCGTCCGGCGGGCCGAACATCATCAGCGACGGCCACCACCAGCGGTTCACCGCCTCCTGGACCATCTCCCGCTGCTGCTCGGTGCCCTTCATCATGGTCATCAGCAGCTCGTAGCCCTGCCGCTGGTGGAACGACTCTTCCTTGCAGATGCGGATCATCGCCCGCGCGTACGGCCCGTACGAAGACCGGCACAGCGGCACCTGGTTGCAGATCGCGGCGCCGTCGACCAGCCAGCCGATCACGCCGACGTCGGCGAAGGTCAGCGTCGGGTAGTTGAAGATCGACGAGTACTTCTGCTTGCCCGTGATCAGTTTGTCGGTCAGGTCCGCGCGGTCCGCGCCCAGCGTCGCGGCCGCGGAGTACAGGTAGAGGCCGTGGCCGGCTTCGTCCTGGACCTTGGCCAGCAGGATCGCCTTGCGCCGCAGCGACGGCGCCCGCGTGATCCAGTTGCCCTCGGGCTGCATGCCGATGATCTCCGAGTGCGCGTGCTGCGCGATCTGCCGGATCATCGTCTTGCGGTAGCCCTCGGGCACCCAGTCGCGCGGCTCGATCCGCTGGTCGCGCTCGATGGTGTGCTCGAAGTGTTCTTCCAGCGAAACAGTGGCCGTCACGGCTGCTCCTTCGACACCAGGGTCAGGACGTCGTACTTGGCCACGGACTCGCCCTCGGCGTTCGTGACGTCGGCGTCCCAGCGGACCTCGCCGTACTCCTGGTCGATCCGCGGGGTGATCTGCTTGGCGGTCAGCGTCACCGTGAGCGAGTCGCCGACCTTGACCGGGGTGAGGAACCGCAGGTTCTCCAGGCCGTAGTTGGCCAGCACCGGGCCGGGCTCGGGCGAGACGAACAACCCGGCCGCGAACGAGACGACCAGGTAGCCGTGCGCGACGATCCCGCCGAACAGCGGGTTGGCCGCGGCCGCCTCGGGGTCGGTGTGGGCGTAGAACGTGTCGCCGGTGAACTCGGCGAAGTGGTCGACGTCGGCCTGCGAAACGACCCGCGGCCCGGCCACCACCGAGTCACCGATCTTCAGCTCGGCCAGCGACTTCCGGAACGGGTGGACGCCTTCGGTGCGCGGCGCGCCGGCGACCCAGCGGCCGGTGACGGCCGACAGCACCGCGGGCGAGCCCTGCACGGCGGTGCGCTGCATGTGGTGCAGCACACCCCGGATGCCGCCCATCTCCTCGCCGCCGCCCGCGCGGCCCGGGCCGCCGTGGACCAGCTGCGGCATCGGCGAACCGTGCCCGGTGGACTCCTTCGCGTCCTCGGCGTCGAGCACCAGCAGGCGGCCGTGGAACGGCGCCGCGCCGAGCACGACCTCGCGCACGAACTCCTTGTCCGCGCTGACCACGGACCCGGCCAGGCTGCCGCCGCCGCGCGCGGCGAAGTCGACGACCTGCTCGGTGGACGTGTACGGCATCAGCGTCGAGACCGGGCCGAACGCCTCGACCTCGTGCGGCTCGGAGCGCTCGGGGTCGGCCTTGAGCAGCACCGGCGAGATGAAGGCGCCGCGCTCGGCGTCGGCGTCCACGACGTCGACCTTCTCCGGGTCGCCGAACACGACGCTCCCGGCGTCCAGCAGCGCCTTCAGCGACCGCCGCACCTCCTCGCGCTGCTCCAGGCTGGCCAGCGCGCCCATCCGGACGCCTTCGGACGCCGGGTGGCCGACCGTCACCTTCGCCAGTCGCTCCGAGGCGGCCGCGGCGACGTCGTCGAGCAGCTCGGCCGGGACGAACGCGCGCCGGATCGCGGTGCACTTCTGCCCCGCCTTGACCGTCATCTCGGTGGTCAGCTGCTTGACGAACAGGTCGAACTCGGTGGTCCCGCGCACCGCGTCCGGGCCGAGGATCGAGCAGTTCAGCGAGTCGGCCTCGGCGTTGAAGCGGACGGCGTGGCGCACGATCGCCGGGTGGGTCCGCAGCTTCTGCGCGGTCGACGCCGAGCCGGTGAAGGACACCAGGTCCTGCGCGGTGACGTGGTCGAGGAGGTCGCCGGCGCTGCCCGCGACGAACTGGAGCGAGCCTTCGGGCAGGAGGCCGGACTCGATGATCAGCTCGACCACGCGGGCGGTCAGGTAGGCGGTCTGACTGGCCGGCTTGACCAGGCTCGGGACACCGGCCAGGAAGGCGGGCGCGAACTTCTCCAGCGGGCCCCACACCGGGAAGTTGAACGCGTTGATCTGGACGGCGACGCCCCGCAGGGGGGTCGCGATGTGCTGGGCGACGAACGTGCCCCCGCGGGAGAGCGGCTCGACGTTGCCCTCGACGTAGACGGTGTCGTTCGGCAGCTCGCGCTTGCCCTTCGAGGCGTAGCTGAACAGCACGCCGATGCCGCCGTCGATGTCGAACTTCGAGTCACCGAGGGTGGCACCCGTGCGAGCGGAGAGGGCGTACAGCTCGTCGCGGTGCTCGCGCAGGTGCGAGGCGAGCGCCTTGAGCAGCGCCGCACGCTGGTGGAACGTCAGCTCGCGCAGGGCCGGGCCGCCGACCTTGCGGCCGTACTCGAGGGCGGCCGCGAAGTCGACGCCCGCCGACGAGATCCGGGCGACCTCCTCGCCGGTGGCCGCGTCGTGCAGCGGGACGCCCTCGTCCGCCGCGGTGTGCCAGCTCCCGGAGACGTAGCTGCGCAGCAATGCCATCAGGTCCCTCTCGCCGAATTACCTACCGGACGTTCAGTTAATCGCATGGTAGCCGCTGGTCCCGAAGATCGGAAGGGCCCGGCGCTTGACACCGGCGGCGACCACTGCCTTTACTGAGCGGCACCGCCGAGTGACCGTCCATTCGGTCAGTGGGGACGGAGGGCAGATGACCAACGCCGCGCACACCATGTTCGCCGCCGACGAGGCCTCGCGCGCGCTGGGCATCGAACTCGTCGAAGCGGGCGGCGGCCGGGCCGTGGCGACCATGACGATCACGCGCGAGATGGTCAACGGCCACGACATCGCCCACGGCGGGTACGTCTTCTTGCTGGCCGACACGGCCTTCGCGCTCGCCTGCAACAGCCACGGCCCCGCGACGGTCGCCGCGGGCGCCGACATCTCCTTCGTCGCGGCCGGCCGGCTCGGCGACCACCTCGTCGCCACGGCCACCGAGCGCACCCGCTACGGCCGCAACGGCCTCTACGACGTCACGGTCCACCGGGAGACCCCCGCCGGGCCCGAGGTCGTCGCCGAATTCCGCGGCCGCAGCCGCGTCCTCTCCGCGAAACGGGACAGTGCATGATCGAGACGGACATCAGCGCGGACGAGCTGGCCGCCCTCCAGCTGGAACGTCTGCAGTGGACACTCCGGCACGCCTACGCGAACGTTCCGGCCTACACGCGCAAGTTCGACGCGGCCGGCGTCCACCCGGACGACTGCAAGGAGCTCGCCGACCTGGCGAAGTTCCCGTTCACCACCAAGCAGGACCTGCGCGAGAACTACCCGTTCGGGATGTTCGCCGTGCCGCAGGACCAGGTCCGCCGCATCCACGCCTCCAGCGGCACGACCGGCAAGGCCACCGTCGTCGGGTACACCGAGCGGGACATCGACACGTGGGCGACGGTGATGGCCCGCTCGATCCACGCCGCGGGCGGGCGGCCGGGGCACAAGGTGCACGTCGCCTACGGCTACGGCCTGTTCACCGGCGGGCTCGGCGCGCACTACGGCGCGGAGAAGCTGGGCTGCACGGTGATCCCGGCGTCGGGCGGGATGACCGCGCGGCAGGTGCAGCTGATCACCGACTTCCGGCCCGAGGTCATCATGGTGACGCCGTCGTACATGCTGACGCTGCTCGACGAGTTCGAGCGCCAAGGCGTCGACCCGCGGGCTTCTTCCCTGAAGGTGGGCATCTTCGGCGCCGAGCCGTGGACCGAGCGGATGCGCGCGGAGATCGAGGAGCGGTTCGCGCTCGACGCCGTCGACATCTACGGGCTGTCCGAAGTGATGGGCCCGGGCGTCGCGCAGGAGTGCGTCGAGACGAAGGACGGCCTGCACATCTGGGAGGACCACTTCTACCCCGAGGTGATCGACCCGTACTCCGAGGACGTCCTCGGCGGCGGGGAGACCGGTGAGCTGGTGTTCACGTCGCTGACCAAGCAGGCGCTGCCGATCATCCGCTACCGCACCCGGGACCTGACCGAACTGAGCCCGGGCACCGCGCGGCCGGCGTTCCGGCGGATGGCCAAGGTGACCGGCCGGACCGACGACCTGATCATCCTGCGCGGGGTCAACGTCTTCCCGACGCAGATCGAGGAGATCGTGCTGCGCACGGACGGGTTGAGCCCGCACTTCCAGCTCGTCCGGTCCACCCGCGGCCGGCTCGACCACCTGACCGTGCGGGTGGAGGCCCGGCACGACGCTCCTTCCGCCGTGCGGGAAGCGGCGGCCGCGTCGCTGGTGTCGGGGGTCAAGGACGGTGTCGGGGTGACCGTGTCGGTGGACGTCGTCGACCCGGACACGCTGGAGCGGTCGATGGGCAAGATGCGGCGGATCGTCGACCAGCGGGACAAGCCGTGACGACGCCGCGGCGCGGACGGCCCGGCTACGACCTGGAGTCGTTGCTGCAGGTGGCGGTGAAGCTGTTCAACGAGCGCGGCTACGACGGCACGAGCATGGAGGACCTGTCCCGCAAGCTCGGCATCACGAAGTCGGCGATCTACCACCACGTGCCCAGCAAGGAGGAGCTGCTGCGGCTGGCGGTGGACCGGGCGCTGGACGGGCTGTTCGAGGTGGCTTCCGAGACGGCCCAGCTGGACGGGCGCGCGATCGACCGGCTGGAGCACCTGGTCCGCGGCAGCGTCGTGGTGCTGGCGGACCGGCTGCCGTTCGTGACGCTGCTGTTGCGCGTGCGGGGCAACACGAAGGTGGAGCGGGCGGCGCTGGCGCGGCGGCGTGAGTTCGACCGGCTGGTGACGGACCTGGTGAAGCAGGCCGAAGCGGAGGGCGACGTCCGCCCGGACGTGGACCCGGCGGTGACCGCGCGGTTGGTGTTCGGCATGGTGAACTCGCTGATCGAGTGGTACAAGCCGCGGCGCGGCTCCTCGGCGGCCGAAGTGGCGGACGCGGTGTGCAAGGTGGCCTTCGAGGGCCTGCGCACCGGCTCGTGAGTGGTAAAGCGGGTCAGAACCCGCCTTGGCACTCACGACGGGTCAGTCCTCCGCGGTCTGCGGGGGACGGCCCGCCTGCCACAGCAACGCCTCTCGCAGCTGGCCGATCAACCGCTCGTCGTCCGCTTCGGACGGGTCGACGCCCAGCGGGATCCAGCGCTCGGAGACCTTCTCGCCCCGGTCGTAACTGGAAATCACGATTCCCGAGTACGACAGCGAAGCCTCGTCCGCGCAGTCGCCGTCCGGAAGCGGCTCGTCCGCTTCGAACCCTTCGTCGAAGCTGACGTGGCGATGCTGCAGGCGGACGCTCACCCAGCGTCCCGCCGGCCGGATCGGCGCGCCTTCTTCGTTCATCTGCTCCTACCCCCGGTCCGGGCCCCCTGCCGTCTCGTCGCATCCGGGTGCCGGGAAGTTACCGGCCGGTTGTTCCGGTTGCGTAACGACAGAGGTTGGCGCGAAACACCGCTTGCCCGCCACCGGAGTCACTCTTTTGACGACGGGTCAACTACTTGTTGACAGCGTGCCGATCCCCCGCGAGGCTGAGCGGATGACCAGTGGGACCCGGCCGCGGCGCCGCCGGCTCGAACCGGCCGAACGGCGTGCGGAGATCCTCGCCGCCGCCCGGCACCTGTTCGGCGCGGGCAGCTACGCCTCGGTGTCCACTTCGGACATCGCCGCGGCCGCCGGGGTGGCGCGCCCCTTGATCAACCACTACTTCGGCGGGAAGCGCGAGCTGTACCTGGAAGTGGTGCGGCAGCTGATGATCGTGCCGGCGCCGGTCACCGAAGCGCTGCCGGACACCACGATGGAGCAGCGGCTGGCGATCGGCGTCGAACGCTGGATCGAGGTCGTGGACCGCAACCGCGACGCCTGGCTGACCGTGATCGGGCCGGAGGCGGCCGGGCGCGACCCCGAGATCGAGCGGATCATGCTGGAGGCCGACGAGATCGCCGCCGACCGCGTCCTGGAAGCCGCGCTGATGACCGGCGTGACCGAGGGCCGCGAAGAACTCCGGGCGATGATCCGGTCGTTCGGCGGGATGCTGCGCGCGGCGTCGCGGGAGTGGCTGATCCGCGGCACGCTCGACCGCGCGGCCCTGCGCACCTTCCTCACCGATTCGCTGCTCAACCTGCTGAAGCTCACCTACCCGGAGGTTCTCGCCGAGCGGCGCGGAAGCGACGGGCGAACGCCGCCGGCGTCAGCCCGGTCCAGCGCTTGAACGCGTGGATGAAGCTCGACGCCTCCGCGTACCCGAGCCGGTAGGCGACGTCCTCGACCGACAGCACGCCGGTGTCGAGGAGCTCTTCGGCGAGCGTCTGGCGGACCTCGTCGACCAGCGCGCGATAGCTCGTGCCGGCCTCGGTCAGGCGGCGGCGCAGGGTGCGCGTGCTGAGCGTCAGCTGCCGGGCGATCTCGTCCATCCCCGCGTCGACGCCGCCGAGCCGGACCAGCCGCTCGCGCACCTGCTGCGAAATGCCCGAACGCTGCCGCCGCCGCGTGACGAGCGCTTCGCACTGCGCGGCGCACAGGGCGACGGTCTGGTCGTTGGCCTGCGGCAGCGGCCGGCTCAGCAGCGCGGGGTCGAGGGTCGCCCGGCAGGCGTTGGCGCCGAAGCGCGGCCGGATGCCGAACGCGGCCAGGTATGGCTCCGGCGTGGGGCTTTCGTGCCGGAACGTCAGCTCGTCGAGGGCGATCTCGGGCAGCAGGTCGCGCATGACGGCGAAGATCGCGGCCAGGTCGCGCAGGACGAGGAAGCGGGCGACGTCGGCGGGCACGCGGCTGTCGTCGAGCTCCAGGGTCAGCCGGTCGGCGCCGAGGACGACGTGCGGGATGCAGAAGGCGAAGCTCAGGTCGAAGTAGCGGAGGGCGAACAGCATCGCGTCGCGCAGCGTCGGGCTGCTGATGCAGGCGAACCCGAAGATGCCGAAGGTGGTGACGCGGTAGCGGCGCCCCAGCGCCAGCGCGGTCGCGTCGGATCCGTCCAGGGCGGCCAGCGCGCGGACGACGGCCAGCTCCTGACGCGCGTCGACCTGGACGGCCGGATCGGCGAGCAGCTCCGGCGTCAGCGTGGTGGCGGCCAGGAGCCGTCCGGGCGGCAGGCCGCGCTCGGCGGCGAACCGCGTCATCAGCTCGATGCTCGCGGTGCCGCGGGGGAAGTCCCAGTCCCCGACGGCGGGCGCGGCGAGCTCGGCCATGGCCGGAATTCTGGATCAAGCCGGGAGAAGGTGTCCAATCGAGGACCGGAACTGTCCGGGGTGATCGTTAGGGTGACGACGTGCAGACCTTGAGCCGACGAGCCCTGAACCGCGCCACGCTCGAGCGCCAGCTGCTGCTGAGCCGGGCGAAGATGTCCGCCTTCGCCGCGGTCGAGCACCTGGCCGGGCTCCAGGCGCAGGCGCCGTTCCCGCCGTACTTCGGCCTGTGGTCGCGGCTGGAGGGGTTCCGGCCGGCGGAGCTGGTGGAGCTGCTCGAGAGCCGGCGCGTGGTGCGGATCGCGCTGATGCGCGGCACGGTCCACCTGGTGACGGCGGCGGACGCGCTGGCGTGGCGGCCGGTCGTCCAGGGCATCTACGACCGCGACCTCAAGCAGAACACGCTGCACGCGGCCGCGTTGGCCGGGCTCGACCACGAGCTCGTCGCCGAAGCGGCGCGGAAGCTGCTCCTCGGCGGCCCGATGCCGGGCAACGCGCTGGGCGCCGAGCTGGCCCGCACCTGGGACGCCCCGCCGTCGTCCCTGACCCACCTGGCCCGCGGCCGGCTGCCACTGGTGCAAACGCCGCCGCGGGCGATCTGGGGCAAAGCCGGGCAGACGACGTACGCGTGCCTGGACGAGTGGGTCGGCGCTGCACTCCCCGCTCCGGACCCGGCTTCGCTGATCTCGCGGTACCTGCGCGCGTTCGGCCCGGCCACGGTGGCGGACGTCCAGACGTGGGCGGGAATCACCCGTCTGGGCGAGGTGGCGGCCGCGATGGACCTGCGCCGCTACCGCGACCCGGACGGCCGCGAGCTGCTGGACCTGCCGGAGCTGACGGTGCCGGCCGAAGACGTCCCGGCGCCGCCGCGGCTGCTGGGGCCGTTCGACCAGACGATCCTGTCGTACGCGGACCGGACGCGGGTCATCTCGGACGCCTACCGCAAGCGCGTGATCTCGCAGAACGGCCTGGTCAAGGGCACCTTGCTGGTCGGCGGCCAGGTGTGCGGCTTCTGGGAGATCAAGGCATCGAAGAAGACGGCGGCGATCGAGCTGTCGCCGTTCGAGAAGCTGCCGAAGCGGGACCTCACGGCGTTGGAGCAGTCGGCGGGCGAGCTGGTGAAGTGGGCGGAAGCGGGGGCCGAGACGCACGAGGTGCGCGTCCACCCGCCGGAATGAGGCTGGCCGGAAATCTCGATTGAGTGACCGTTCGTGGCCTGTTGTCACAGGCGCGGAGTCCGTAGCTTTTCGGGCATGACTGGTTCGGCGAAGGGGCCGTCGGTGCTGATCGCGGGCACCGGGTTCGGCGGCATCGGGACGGCGATCGAGCTCAAGCGGGCGGGGTTCACCGACTTCACGATCCTCGAGAGCGCGGCCGAGCCCGGCGGCGTCTGGCGGGACAACACCTACCCGGGCGCCGCGTGCGACATCCCGTCGCCGCTGTACTCCTTCTCCTTCGAGCCCAACCCGCGGTGGCCGAAGCGGTTCTCGCACCAGCCCGACATCCTCGCCTACCTGCGGCGCGTCATCGCGAAGTACGGCCTGGAACCGCACATCCGCTACCACCGCGAGGTCACCTCGGCCGCGTTCGACGAAGACCGCGGGCTCTGGCGCGTCGAAACCGGCGCCGGCGAGATCTTCGAGGCGAACGTCTTCGTGCCCGCCGTCGGGCAGCTGTCACGGCCGGTGCTGCCGGACATCCCGAACCGGGAAAGCTTCGCCGGGGACGCCTTCCACTCCGCGCGGTGGGACCACGGCGTCGACCTGACCGGCAAGCGCGTCGCCGTCATCGGGACCGGGGCCAGCGCCGTGCAGTTCGTGCCCGAGCTGCGGAAACGCGCGCAGCACGTCACGGTCTTCCAGCGCACGCCGCCGTACGTCATGGCGAAGTCCGATCCGAGCTACCGGCGGTGGCAGCACTGGCTGTTCGAGCACCTGCCGCCGACCCAGCTGCTCGGCCGGCTGCGGATCTTCCTGCTCGCCGAGTACGCCACGTACGCGATGACGCGCCACCCGGTGCTGGCGAAGATGTTCGAGCTGCGGACCGCGCAGCTGCGGCGCCGCCACATCAAGGACCCGGAACTGCGGGCCAAGCTCAAGCCGGCGTACCCGCTGGGCTGCAAGCGGATCCTCTTCACCAACGACTACCTGCCCGCGCTCGCCCAGCCGGACGTCGACGTCGAGACGCGGCGGATCACCGAGATCACCGAGAAGGGCGTGCGCGTCGAGGACGGCACCGAAATCGAGGCGGACGTCCTGGTCTACGGCACCGGCTTCGCCGCGACGCAGTTCCTCGGCCGGATGGAGGTGCGCGGCCTCGGCGGGCGGTCCCTGGCCGACGAGTGGTCCGGCGGCGCGCGGGCGTACCTGGGCATGACCGTGCCCGGCTTCCCCAACTTCTTCTGCGTCTACGGTCCCAACACGAACCTCGGCGCCGGGTCCATCATCTACATGATCGAGCGGCAGGCCCGCTACATCCGCCAGGCGGTGGAACGGCTCACGCGGCCCGGCGTGTCCTATCTGGACGTTCGGCCGGAGGTCGAAGACCGGTACGACCGCGAGGTGCAGCAGCGCCTGGGCCACAGCGTGTGGAGCGCCTGCACGAGCTGGTACCGGCAGGCGGACGGCCGGGTGACGACCAACTGGCCCGGCCTGGTCACCGAGTACGACCGCCGGACGCGGCGCTTCGACGTCGCCGACTACCGGGTGGCGGGCTGATGGACTACGACGTCCTGGTGATCGGTTCGGGCTTCGGCGGCAGCGTCACGGCGCTGCGGCTGACCGAGAAGGGCTACCGCGTCGGCGTGCTGGAGACCGGCCGCCGGTTCGCCGACGACGAGTTCGCGAAGACGTCCTGGCGGGTGCGCAAGTACCTGTGGGCACCCGCGCTGGGCTGCTTCGGCATCCAGCGGCTGACGCTGCTGAAGAACACGTTCGTGATGAGCGGCTCCGGCGTCGGCGGGGGTTCGCTGGTGTACGCGAACACGTTGTACGAGCCCCCGGACGGCTTCTACGAAGACCCGCAGTGGGCGCACATCACCGACTGGAAGGCCGAGCTGGCGCCGTACTACGACCAGGCGAAGCGGATGCTCGGCGTGGTCGAGAACCCGGCGACGACGGCCGCGGACCGGGTGCTCAAGGACGTCGCCGACGACATGGGCATCGGCCACACGTACCGCCGCACCCCGGTCGGCGTCTACTTCGGACAGTCCGGGGTGGACCCGTTCTTCGGCGGCGCCGGTCCGGCGCGGTCGTCCTGCACGCTGTGCGGCGAGTGCATGACCGGGTGCCGGGTCGGGGCGAAGAACACGACCGTGAAGAACTACCTGTACCTGGCCGAGCGGGCGGGCGCCGTGGTCCACCCCTTGACGACGGCGGTGACGGTCCGGCCGATCGACGGCGGGTACGCGGTGGACACGCGCCGGACCGGCGGTTTCTCCCGCCGGACCTTCACCGCGACGCAGGTGGTGTTCTCGGCCGCGGCGTTGGGGACCCAGCGGCTGCTGCACCGGATGCGGGACACCGGAACCCTGCCGCTCGTCTCCCCGCGGCTCGGGCTCCTGGCCCGCACGAACTCGGAGGCGGTGCTGGCGGCCCGGTCGCTGCGCGCGGACACGGACTACTCGCGGGGTGTCGCGATCACGTCGTCGATCCACCCGGACGACGTGACGCACGTGGAGCCGGTGCGGTACGGGCGCGGCAGCAACCTGATGGGCCTGCTGGCGACGGTCCTGGTGGACGGCTCGCCGGGCCGCCGTCGCTGGGCGCTGGGCGTGCGCGAACTGTGGCGATCCCGGCGCGACCTGCTGCGCATCCACAACCCGCGGCACTGGTCGGAGCGGATGATCGGGCTGCTGGTGATGCAGACGCTGGACAATTCGGTGACGACGTACACGAAACGCGGGCTGTTCGGCCGGCGCATGACGACTCGCCAGGGGTCCGGAGCGCCGTCACCGGACTGGATCCCGGCGGGCCACGAGGTGACGCGCCGGGTGGCGGCGAAGATCGGCGGCCTGCCGCAGGGCGCGTGGACCGACCTGGCGAACATCCCGATCACGGGCCACTTCATCGGCGGCTGCACCATCGGCGACTCGCCTTCGTCGGGGGTGGTGGACCCGTACCAGCGGCTGTACGGCCACCCGGGCCTGCACGTGGTCGACGGCTCGGCGATCTCGGCCAACCTGGGCGTGAACCCGTCGCTGACGATCACGGCCCAGGCCGAGCGGGCGATGGCGTTCTGGCCGAACCACGGGGACGAGGACCCGCGGCCTTCCCTCGGCTCGCCGTACCGGCGGGTGGCCGCGGTGCCGCCTCGACGTCCGGTCGTCCCGCCGGAGGCGCCGGCCGCCCTGCGGCTGCCGATAGTGCCGCGGTGATCAGCGACCCCAGGTGGCCGGACCGCTCGAGGTGATCAGGACCCGCTGGGCCACGAACCGGATCAGGTCCAGGTCGTAGGTGAGCAGTCTCGATTCACGTCCGAAGGGGCGCAACGGCTCGCCACGGCCGTTTCCCCCTTCCTTGCCGTGGACGATTCGGCACCGCAGGTCGTAGATCCGCTGGGAGACCTGCTCGACGAGCGGAACACCGGTGTCTTTGGGGTTGAGCAGCCGGATATCGGCGATCCGCCTCTTGTCGGCCATTGCGGCGGCCCCGCGAGGATGACCTTCGAGATATCGAGTCAGTGCGTCCGCGTCAAGGCAGCTCGTCACGGTCGCCTTGAGCTGCTCTCGCTCGGTACCCGCCGTGCGATCCATGTCGGTGACCATCTCGATGACCCGGCCGAGCGCGATGTCGTCGTCGTGATCGAAGCGGGGATCCCTGAGCACGTCGCGGAGCTTCTGCACGGCAGCCGCGCGCGCGTACTTGGGCATGAAGAACTCGAGTACCTGGTAGTAGGCGAGGTACTCCAGGAACGGCGCGGATACCAACGCCCGCGCGTAGAGGTACAAAGACGCTGCGTCGTCATTGTGCGTGAGCACAGGGAACCGCGGCATCTTGGTAGATGGGGCCTCCTCGTCCCTCGGCTCCGAAGCCAGCTGCACACGGATGTTCTTCTTCAGCTGGAATGAGGCGCCGTAGCTCATGTCGAGATCGACGAAGAACGAATTGGAGATATCCCGGAGCAACCGCAGTGCTTCCTCGTGGCGATCCGTGGCGACGCCGTCGATCACCAAGCCCCACGAGTTGGGGTATGCACGGCAAGCTATTCGCAACGTCCTGGGTGGTGGCCGCTGGATCGTGATCGCCAGTCCTTCCACCGACCGGTGTTCGACGCACAGTCTGACGGGTTCCCGGACCCGGTCTCCAATCGACTCCTCACTCTTGACGGGAGCCAAATCCGGATCGTCCTGGGAAATCGGCGCCAAGCCCGCGATTTCTTTCCGGAGAAGACCGAATCCGTCCGGAGGATGGTCGAGGGCAGCGACCACAGTCCCGGACGAACGGTCGAGGAAGGCGTCGTACTCCCCGAGGAAAACCCAGTGCGTGAAGTCGGTCGAAGCCCAATCGGCCGCGTTCTTTCGCGATATGGTCACTTTCCGCTCAACGCGGCCGGCAGGGAAGTCGATCTGCAACTCCGGTTCGACGGCGATCGCGGCAGTCGGGTTCCCCGCCCAGCGCAGGGTCCACACCTTGAGGCCGGCGGCAACCGCACGTTCGGCGATCTCCCGCAACGCCGGGTCCAGCTGATCGCCCAGTTCCGTGTCCGAAACAGTCACAACCGGCAAGCTTGGCACATTCGATTACCCGTGAGCAATTCTCGGGACGGAGGCGCCGGCCGCCCTGCGGCTGCCGTTGACGCCCCGCTGAACGGCCCTCCCGGACCGCGCCGCCGGGAGGGCCACTCAGCGCACGGTCAGGGCAGGCCCGCGAGGCCCGCCGACACCGTGTTGGCGAACGCGTACCCCTGCGACGCGTCCCAGTTGATCGACCACGTCATCGCGCCGCGGATCGACGGGTACGTCGCCGGCGGCTTGAAGCTGCCGCAGGACGTGCCGCGGGCCAGGCAGTTCAGCGCCGACACCGTGTTGGCCGGGGCCTGGTAGCCGCCGCCCGCCGCCTGGGGGGAGGCCGGGAGGCCGAGGCCGACCTGGTCCGCGCGCAGGCCGCCCTGGAGCTGGATGCAGGCCAGCGCCGTCAGGAAGTCGACCGTGCCCTGCGAGTAGACGTTGCCGTTGCAGCCCAGCATCGAGCCGGAGTTGTAGTACTGCATGTTGACGATCGTCAGGATGTCCTTGATGTTCAGCGCCAGCTGGAAGTAGCCGCCCGCCGTGGACTGCATGTCGATCGTCTGCGGCGCCATCGTGATGACCTTGCCGCCGCCGTTGTAGATGCTCCGCAGCGCCTGTCCCATGTACGTGGCGTTGATGCCGTTCTCGAGGTCGATGTCGACGCCGTCGAAGCCGTAGTTCGCGATCAGGGACTTGATGCTGTTCGCGAAGTTGTTCGCCGAGTTCGAATCGGCCACGCTGATCGTGCCGTTCTGGCCGCCGACCGAGATGATCACCTTCTGGCCGCGGGCCTGTACCGTCTTGACGTCGGCCTTGAACTGGGCGTCCGTGTAGCCGCCGAGCTGCGAAGACAGGCCGGAGTCGAGCGTGAAGCTCACCGCTCCGGGCGTGCCGGTCGCGTCCGCGAAGGACACCGCGATGATGTTGTACTTCGTCGGGACGTCGGCGAGCTTCAGCGCCTTGGCGCCGTTGTAGAAGTTCTGCCAGTACCCCGTCAGGACGTGCTTCGGCAGGTCACCCTGCGTCGGCGGCGTCGTGGTCGTGGTCGTCGGCGGCGTGGTGGGCGTCGTCGGGGTGGTCGGGGTGGTGGGCGTCGTCGGCGTGGTCGGCGTCGTCGTCGGCGGGGTGCCGGGGCCGTCGAGGCTGACGTCGTCGGCGTAGTACGCCGGCTGGCCGTACCAGCCGTGCAGGTACACCGTCAGCGACGTGCTCGCACCGGTCGTGAAGCTCAGCGACAGCTGCTGGTAGCCGCTGGTGCCGGGCGTCCACGTGCTGGTCGTCGCCGAGCCGGAGACGCCCAGGTAGACGTAGCTGCCCTGGACCCACGCGGACAGCTTGTACGCCGTGTTCGCCGAGACGGTGAGCGTCTGGGAGCACTGGGCGTTGTCCGACGACGACGGCGTCGCGTTCAGGGCGCGGCTGCCGCCGTGCACCGGCGAGCTCACCGCGGCCGACGCGCCGGTGCAGCTCCAGCTCGCCGTGCCGGCTTCGAAGCCGGGGTTGGCCAGGATGTTCGCCGCCGAGGCGCTGCCGGCGAGCACGAAAGTGACGCCGAGGGACAGCGTCACCACGGATAGTAAGGAAAGCAGAGCGAAGCGAACCTTGGGGACCACGGGAGACCTCCGTGACACTGGTGAGGCAGGTCACCACAAAGTGGACTAGACCAATCTGATTGTCAAGGAACCCCATCCGAAAGTCGGGGCGCCCGAAACGGCAGAATGTGACGATCGGATCCAGGTCAATCGGGAGCGTGTTGCAGTGAGCGTGTCGGTCGAGCAGAAGATCGCCGAAGAACTGGGCGTGCGCGAAGGACAGGTCAAGGCGGCCGTCGAGCTCCTCGACGGCGGGTCGACCGTGCCGTTCATCGCCCGCTACCGCAAGGAAGTCACCGGCATGCTCGACGACGCGCAGCTGCGCACGCTCGAAGAGCGGCTGCGCTACCTGCGGGAACTCGACGAGCGCCGGCTCGCCGTGCTCGAGTCCATCCGGAGCCAGGGCAAGCTCGACGACGCCCTCGAGGCCTCGATCCTCGCCGCGGACACCAAGTCGCGGCTGGAGGACATCTACCTCCCGTACAAGCCGAAGCGCCGCACGAAGGCCATGATCGCGCGCGAAGCCGGTCTCGAGCCGCTGGCCGACGGCCTGCTGAACGACCCGACCACGGACCCGCAGGCGGCCGCCGCGGTGTTCGTCGACGCGGACAAGGGCGTCGCGGACGCGCAGGCCGCCCTCGACGGCGCCCGCGCGATCCTCGTCGAGCGCTTCGCCGAGGACGCCGACCTCATCGGTGACCTGCGGGAGAAGATGTGGGGCCAGGGCCACCTGGTCGCCAAGGTGCGGTCCGGCAAGGAGGAGGAAGGCGCGAAGTTCTCCGACTACTTCGACTTCTCCGAGCCCTACACCAAGCTCCCCTCGCACCGGATCCTCGCGATGCTGCGCGGCGAGAAGGAGGAGGTCCTCGACCTCACCATGGCGCCGGACGAGCCGTCGGACGAACCGCAGGTCGGCCCGACCGAGTACGAGCAGCGCATCGCGGCGAAGTTCGGCATCACCCAGCAGGGGCGGCCGGCCGACAAATGGCTCGGCGACACCGTCCGCTGGGCGTGGCGCACCAAGATCCTCCTGCACCTGGGCATCGACCTGCGGATGCGGCTGCGCCAGGCGGCCGAGGACGACGCCGTGCGCGTCTTCGCGGCCAACCTGCGCGACCTCCTGCTGGCCGCGCCGGCCGGCACCCGCGCCACCATGGGCCTCGACCCGGGCTTCCGGACCGGCGTCAAGGTGGCCGTCGTGGACGCGACCGGCAAGGTCGTCGACACCCACGTGATCTACCCGCACCAGCCGGCGAACAAGTGGGACCAGTCGATCGCCGAGCTGGCGGCGCTGGCGGCGCGGCACAAGGTGGATCTGATCTCGATCGGCAACGGGACGGCCTCGCGCGAGACGGACAAGCTCGCGCAGGAGCTGATCAAGAAGCACCCGGAGCTGAAGCTGACGAAGGCGGTCGTGTCCGAGGCGGGCGCGTCGGTGTACTCGGCGTCGGCGTTCGCTTCGCAGGAACTGCCGAACATGGACGTCTCGCTGCGCGGCGCGGTCTCGATCGCCCGGCGGCTGCAGGACCCCCTGGCCGAGCTGGTGAAGATCGATCCGAAGTCGATCGGCGTCGGGCAGTACCAGCACGACCTGTCCGAGGTGTCGCTGTCGCGCTCGTTGGACGCGGTGGTCGAGGACTGCGTGAACGCGGTCGGCGTGGACGTCAACACGGCGTCGGCGCCGCTGCTGACCCGGGTCTCGGGCATCACGACGGGCCTGGCGGAGAACATCGTGGCCCACCGCGACACGAACGGCCCGTTCCGCTCCCGCACGGCGCTGAAGGAGGTCGCGCGCCTCGGCCCCAAGGCGTTCGAGCAGTGCGCGGGCTTCCTCCGCATCCCGGACGGCGACGACCCGCTCGACTCGTCGGCGGTCCACCCGGAGGCGTACCCGGTGGTCCGGCGCATCCTGTCCAAGACCGGCACCGACATCCGCTCCCTGATCGGCAACACGCGGACGCTGTCGTCGCTGCGCCCGGCCGAGTTCGTGGACGAGCAGTTCGGTCTCCCGACGGTGACGGACATCCTCTCGGAGCTCGACAAGCCGGGCCGCGACCCCCGCCCGGCCTTCAAGACGGCGACGTTCGCCGAGGGCGTGGACAAGATCTCGGACCTGAAGCCGGGGATGCGCCTGGAGGGCGTGGTGACGAACGTGGCGGCGTTCGGGGCGTTCATCGACGTGGGCGTGCACCAGGACGGCCTGGCGCACGTTTCGGCGCTGTCGAAGAACTTCGTGAAGGACCCGCGGGAGGTCGTGAAGCCCGGGGACATCGTGAAGGTGAAGGTCCTGGACGTCGACGTGCCACGGAAGCGGATCTCGCTGACGCTGCGGCTGGACGACGAGCCGGGGGCCGGTTCGTCGCGCGGCGGCGGCGGCGGTGGCGAGCGCCGGGACCGCGGCCAGGGCGGCCAGGGCGGTCAGGGCCAGCGCCGCGGCGGCGGTGGCGGCGACCGGCGTGGTCAGGGTGGCGGCGGTGGCCGGGACCGCGGCGGCAACGCCGGCGGTTCGATGGCCGACGCGCTCCGGCGGGCCGGGTTCGGCAAGTAGGACAAGCAGCGAAGGCCGCTCCGAGTCCCTCGGGGCGGCCTTCGTCATGCCGGGACCACCACCCGTTCGGAGCAAACTTGGTGACGGAACGGAGACGCAGCCCCGAAGATCGTAACGCAGCGCGACAACCGGCCGAACTACTCACCGTCGAGCCCGCGCGCCGGGGATTTTCCGTCACCGCACGACCCAGGAGACGCCGCCATGACCGCTCCGTATTCGCCGCCCCCGGCCGGCGTTCCGTACCCGGTTCCCACGCCCGCTCCGAAGCCCGCCAAGTTCGCGGCTCTCGCGTGGACCGCCGTGATCCTCGGCATCGTGGGGGTGATCGGCTCACCGGTCATCTTCCTCAACAACCTGACCGCCGTGGTCGCCGGAGTCGGGTTCGTGCTCGGAGTCATCGCCCTCTTCGGCAGCAAGAAGATCCTCGCCGCGATCGGGGTCGTGCTGAGCATCCTCGCGATCGTGTTCACCGTCATTGCGCAGAACGCCGCCGTCGAAGACCTGAAGGACAAGCTCGGACTGCCCGCGTCGGACGACAACGCCGCCGGGCAGACGTATTCGATCGGCCAGACCCACCGCGGCACCGACGTCGACATCACGATCGCCGACGCCAAGGCCTTCACCACCAGCGACACGGCCGCGCCGAAGCAGAACACCCCGGCCACCAGCTTCCAGGTCACCATCGCGAACCACTCGGGCAAGCCGTGGTCCGCGGCGATGCTCATCGTGCAGGCGACCGCCGGCAACACCACCGCCGAGCAGGTCTTCGACACGGACCTGGAGGGCTCCCCCAGCCAGGACGTCCTGCCGGGCAAGGAACTCACCTACCGCATCGGCTTCCTGGACGGCCCCGGCGATCTGACCATCCAGGTCGGTGCCGTCGGCGGGGACAAGGTGTACTTCGTCCACAAACGCTGACACGCCGGTGGTGGGGGTGTTCAGCGCAGTGCGAACAGGCCGACCGCGAACAAGAACGCCGGCACCACGGCCGCCGCCAGGCTGA
Source organism: Amycolatopsis sp. NPDC003731 (assembly GCF_053586895.1). Lineage (NCBI taxonomy): Bacteria > Bacillati > Actinomycetota > Actinomycetes > Pseudonocardiales > Pseudonocardiaceae > Amycolatopsis > Amycolatopsis sp. NPDC003731. The sequence continues at coordinate 33,157 of NZ_JBSFNC010000091.1, forward strand.
TCAGCCAGGTCCCGCCGCGCCAGCCCGTCGGCGAGGCGTCCGAAACCAGCCGCCGCACCAGGGCGGCCTCCACCACCGCCGTCAGCAGGAACCCCAGGCCGACGCTGAAGATCGCCGCCGCGCCGACGAAGAACAAGCCCGAGGTCGAGGCCGCCGCCAAGGGGGTCGCGACCTCCCAGCGCACCAGGCCCGCCGTCGCCGTCAGGGCCGCCAGCAGCAGCACGAACGCCACCAGGAAGCCGATCCGCGCCGTGGTCTGGTGGTGGGCGCCGGCGAACCACCAGAAGCCCGCGTCGAGCGCCGCCACGACCAGCGCCAGCACGACGAACCCCGCGCGGAAAGTCAGCACCCGATCACTCTAGCGAGGCGAATCTCGCTTCCACACTGCCGAGCGCGCCGAAGTCCGCCACCACGTGGCCGCCCGCGCGGATCGGGCACGGCGGCGTCGCCGTTCCCGTCGTCACGATGTCGCCCGGGCGCAACGCGCGGCCGTGGCGGGGCAGCTCCATCGCCAGCCAGTGCAGCGCCAGGCGCGGGTCGCCGAGGACCAGGCTGCCGCTGCCGCGGGAGAACTCCTCGCCGTCGGCGTGGAGGACCACCTGGCTGCGGGGCAGGTCGGCGTCGCGCCAGCCCGGCACCGGGCGGCCTTCCACGAACCGGCCCGAACACGCCGCGTCGGCCAGCAGCTGCGGGCCGCCCGCGTGGCGGTGGTCGGTGTAGCGGCTGTCCGGCAGCTCGATCGCCAGGAACATCGTGTCGACCGCGTCGAGCACCCCGGACAGCGACGGCGACAGCCCCGGGTCCGCCTTGAGCCGGAACGCGAACTCGGGTTCGGCGACGCCCATCGTCATCGTGTCGGCCGGGACCGGGGCCCCCTCGACGTGGTGGAACCGCTCGAACATCGCGCCCGGCAGCGGCCCGGGGACGCCGAGGTACTGCCGGGCGTACACGGTCGTCGCGCCGATCTTCCAGCCCGACACCGGCCCGGCCCGCTCGGCGAGCGCCGCCTGTGCCGCCATGCCGTCGGCGTGGTCGCGCGGGCAGGCGTCGTCCGGGAGGCCCTCCAGCCTCTTGCCGGTCAGCCACGCGTCCCAGATCAGTTCCGCCGCCCGCTCTCGGTTCACGCCGGTGATCTTGCCAACCGGAACACCGGGTGTCGATCGGCTTCCGCGGCGAACGCCTCGGGCGGGCCGGTCAGCTTCGCGTCGAAGAACGGCGCGGTCACCGGGATCTTGCGGACGTACGCGCGCAGCACCGGGCCCGCCGCGGCGGCGTCGGCCTCCTCGACCTCCCACGTCTCGCGCCGGCGCCCGCGCCGCAGCCGGGCGGTGGGGTCGGCGCGCAGGTTGTGCACCCAGCCGACCGGCCCGTACGGCGCAACGAGCCACCGCTCGCCGCCGACCTCGATCACGTTGACCGGTGTGGTCCGGTCGGCGCCGCTCTTGCGGCCCCGAGTGGTCAGCAGGAACCCGGTGCCGCCCGCGGCCGGGATCCCGCGCTCCAGCAACGCCCGCACGACGACGTTCGCGGCCTTCCGCGTCACGCCCATCCGGTACTTCCGCGCCATCACGGCTGCATGGCGTAGACCCCGGAGAGCTCCCGCACCCGCGCCCAGACGTTCTCGAACCGGGCGGCGTCCACCACCGGCTTGCGCAGCGCCGCCAGGGCGATCGCCTGCTGGGCGTCGGTCGAGCTCGCCTTGCCGTGCAGGTCCACCGCCGCGACGCTGAAGTCCTGCACCAGCACCGCGAAGATCTGGTCGGCGACCTCGTCGTCCAGGCCGGTGATGCGGGCCTGCTCCAGGACGAGCTGGCCGTAGACGATCAGCGTGAACAGCTCGGTCAGCGCGAGCCCGAAGTCGAGGTCGGCCTGCTGCGCCTCGTCCGGCGCCGCCTCGGTGAGCAGCTTGACGAGGTAGCCCGCCTGCTCGGTGAACAGCGCGACGTTCGGGATGTGCGCGGCTTCGGCGTAGGCGGTCTTCCAGTCGTGGAACCGGACTTTCGACAGGCCGCGCGCCGGGCCCTGGCGGAAGAGGAACTCGTCGTCCGCGGCGTCGGTGCGGGTCGGCACCGGCGGGTACTCCTGCGGCGCGAAGAGGTAGTTCGGCATGAACTTCGCGATCAGCGCCAGGTTGACGGCCACCGTGCCCTCGAGCTTCGGCAGGCCGTCGATGTCGTTCTTGGACATCGCCAGGTAGGTGTCGGCTTCGAAGCCCTTGGCCGCGACGACGTCGGCGACCAGGCCGATCACCTTCTGCGCCTCGGTGGTCACCTTCATCTTGGTGATCGGGTTGAACAGCAGGTAGCGGCGGTCGTCGGGGTTCGCGCTGCGGAAGTAGTCGACGGCGCGGTCGGAGAACAGCTTCATCGCCGTCAGCCGCGCGTAGGCCTCGACGAACTCGCGGCGGACGTGCGGGAAGTCGGTGACGGGCTTGCCATAGAGGACACGGTTGTGGGCGTGCGTGATGGCTTCGTACAGCGAGTGCGTCGCCATGCCGATGCCGCCGAAGCAGAGGTTGAACTTGCCGATGTTGACGGTGTTCAGCGCGGCGCTGAAGGCTTCGGCGCCGACGTGCAGGATGTCCTCGGCGCGCACCGGGTAGTCCTCGAGCCGGAACTCGGCGACGTACATCTGCGACGGCACCACGTTCTTCACGACGTGGTAGTTCGGGTGCTCGGAGTCGGCGTAGAAGAAGACGTACTGGTCCGGGCCTTCGACGCCGTCGATGCGGCCGAAGACGGACACCGTGCGGGCGCAGTTGCCGTTGCCGATGTAGTACTTGGAGCCGGTGGCGCGGTAGCCGTCGCCGTCCTTGGTCAGGACCAGGTCCGAGGAGTAGATGTCGGCGCCGTGGTCCTTTTCGGACAGTCCGAACGCGCCGACGCCGCCGGCGTCGAGGGCGGCCGCGGCGCGGGCACGGGCCGCGGCGTTGCCGCTCTGCCACACCGGCCCGAGGCCGAGGATCGTGACCTGCCACGGGTACCAGTAGTTCAAGCCGTAGAAGCCGAGGATTTCCGACAGCGCGGCGACGCGGGCGGTGTCCCAGCGCTTGTCGGGGTGGCCGTTCGCGTCGGCGGACGGCGTGAGGAAGGTCGAGAACAGGCCTTCCTTGCCCGCGAACTCGATGAAATCCGCGTAGAAGGTGCGGTTGTGGTAGTCCTCGGTCAGCTTCGCCTTGCCGCGCTGCTCGAACCAGTCGATGGTGGCGCGCAGCAGGCGCCGCGTCTCGGCGTCGAAGTGCGCCGGGTCGTACTCGCGCGGGTTCAGCAGCATGGTGGTCCTCCTCGATTACCGACCGGTAACTTAGCAAGGCCGCGCGAGTGCGGGCAATCTCACTGGGGATAGGTCACGCTCGTTGGTACACTGATCATGCGGGCCGCTCAGTTCTGCCTCGGCCCGCTGCTGTTGTCGACTACCACGCGCCGCGGCCGTTGACCGGTCTGCGCCGGGCAGGACAACCCTTCTCAGGTTACGGAGACCAGGGCATTCGCGTGCCCGCATGCACTTATGAGCACTTTCGCTGAACTCGGCTTGCCGACCCCGCTCGTGGCCGCACTGGCCACCCAGGGCGTCACCGAGCCGTTCCCCATCCAGGCGGCGACCCTGCCGCACACCCTCGCCGGCCGGGACGTCCTCGGCCGCGGCCGGACCGGTTCCGGCAAGACGTACGGCTTCGTGCTGCCCGTCCTGGCCCGCCTCGCCGCGGGCCCGACGCGGCGCAAGCCGGGCCGTCCCCGCGCGCTGATCCTGGCGCCGACGCGCGAGCTCGCGACGCAGATCGAGGCGTCGATCCTGCCCCTGGCCAAGCCGCTGGGCCTGCGCACGACGACCATCTTCGGCGGGGTTTCGGCCAATCCCCAGATCACCCGGCTGCGCGATGGCGTCGACATCGTCGTCGCCTGCCCCGGCCGGCTCGCCGACCACATGCGCTCCGGGCACGTGAAGCTCGACGCCATCGAGATCACCGTGCTGGACGAGGCCGACCACATGGCCGACCTGGGCTTCCTCCCCGAGGTCCGCCGGATCATGGACGCCACGCCGTCCCGCGGCCAGCGGCTGCTGTTCTCGGCGACGCTGGACAACGGCGTGGACGTGCTGGTCAAGCGCTTCATGGACGACCCGGTGCTGCACAGCGTCGACTCGGCGCAGTCCCCGGTGGCGACGATGGAGCACCACGTCCTGCACCTGGAGGAGACCCACCGGCTGCCGGTGCTGGTCGACCTGACGGCGGCGCCCGGGCGCACGCTGGTGTTCACGCGGACGAAGAGCCGCGCGAAGGCGCTGACGCGGAAGCTGAACGCATCGGGTGTCCCGGCGGTGGAGCTGCACGGCAACCTGGGCCAGAACGCCCGCACCCGCAACCTCGAGGCGTTCTCGTCGGGCACGGCCCGCACCCTGGTGGCGACGGACATCGCGGCGCGAGGCATCCACGTCGACGACGTCCGCCTGGTCATCCACGCGGACCCGCCGGTGGAGCACAAGGCGTACCTGCACAGGTCGGGCCGCACGGCCCGAGCGGGGGCGTCGGGCACGGTGGTGACGCTGATGACGGACGCGCAGGTCCGCGACGTCCGGGACCTGACGCGCAAGGCGGGCATCAAGCCGACGACGACCCAGCTCGGCCCGGGTCACCCGCTGCTGGCGGAGCTGGCCCCGGGCGAGAGGACGTTCTCGAAGGCCCCGGCGGTGGACAACCGGCCCAAGAAGGTATCGGCGACAGGCGCGGCCCCGGCCGTCGGCCGCGGCCGCCGCTCGGCGGCGCCGAAGGAAAACCGAGGCGGGCAGCGTTCACGCGCGGCGGCCCAGGAGCAGCGTTCGGCCGGGTCCGGTTCGCGCCGTTCGGAAGGGGCGGCCTCGGGCGGGTCCCGGAGGTCGGGTGGCTCGGGCGGGTCCCAGCGGTCAGGCGCTTCGGGTGGCTCGCGCCGCTCGGGCGCGACTGCGGGGCGTGCCGGCGGCGGGGGTTCCGCAGGCGGGACGACCGCTTCGAGCCGTTCCGGCGGCACGGCCGCTTCCGGTGGTGCCCGACGTTCGGGCACCCCGGCGTCGGGCAACCGCCGCGCGGGCTCGGCCACCGGCGGCGCGGCCGCCTTCTCCTCGGGAACCCGAGCGGGCTCCCGCCGCTCGCGCTGATCCAAGGCTGACGAAGTCCCGGCCTGGCGTCCCTTCGCCAGGTCGGGACTGCTTTTTTGCAGCTGCCGCACCAAGCGGAACGGCACGCGGACGCCCAAACCGGCACCCAGCCCAGGCCTCCCCCACCACCCCGATCCGAAGCCAGCACGCGGACGGTGGTGCCGGGTCAAGGCACGCTTTCCCGCCTTGACGCGGTACCACCGGCCGTAGTGACA
>NZ_JBSFNC010000092.1:0-38302 GCF_053586895.1 Amycolatopsis sp. NPDC003731
GACGGGTGCGCGGCAACCTGCACCGCCCGCAGCGCTATCACCGCGGTCTGCGGCGGGTGTTCTACCTGGCCGCCCTGTCGGCGATCAAACGCCCCGACAGCCCATCCCGAACCTTCTACCTGCGCAAACGCCGCGAGGGGAAGCGGCACACCCAAGCCCTGATCGCCCTGGCCCGCCGCCTGGTCGACGTCATCTGGGCCCTGCTGCGCGACGGCCGCGAGTTCCATCCCTCACCACCGGTCACGGCCGCAGCCGCTACTTGACACAGTCATTGAGACTCCTCAGTCCTGCCCCCATCCCTACCATCAGTCCAGGAACTCCGCGATCTCCTCGGGCGAGTACCCCAGCTCGGCCAGCACCTCCCCGGTGTGCTGCCCCAGCGTCGGCGGGGCGGACGTCGGCCGCGCCGGGGTGTCCGACGCCTTCACCGGGAAGCCCGTGCCCACGTACGTCCCCACCGTCGGGTGCGGCAGCCGGACCACCTGTTCGCGCGCGGCCGCCCACGGGTCCGCGTAGACGTCGTCGACCTCGTTGATGGGCGCCGCCGGGATGCCCGCCGCGTCGAACGCCTTCATCCACTCCGCCGCCGTGCGGGTCCGGAGCACCGGCTCCAGCAGCGCGTTCAGCTCGTCGCGGTGGGCGGCGCGAAGAGCGTTCGACGAGAACCGCGGGTCGGCCGCGATGTGCAGGCCGAGCACGTCGCAGAACGCGTGCCACAGCTTCTCGCTGCCGACCGCGATCACCAGCCAGCCGTCGGCGACGTGGTAGCCCTGGTACGGGACGATGCTCGGGTGCGCCGAGCCCATCCGGCGCGGGCGTGGCGCGTCGTAGAACACCGCGCCCGCCGCATACACGTGCCAGGCCAGCTGACTGTCCAATAGGGACACGTCGAGGTACTGACCGCGGCCGGTCGTGTGCCGGGCCTGCAGCGCCATCAGGACGCCGATGATCGCCCACGTCCCCGCGTTCAGGTCCGCCACCGGCAGCCCGACCTTCGCCGGCGCGCCGTCCGGCTCGCCGGTCAGCGACATCACGCCGCCGAGGGCCTGCGCCACCAGGTCGTACCCCGCACGGTCGCGGTACGGCCCGGTCTGACCGAACCCGGTGATCGACACGTGGATCAGCCGCGGGTTGAGCGCGGACAACGTCTCGTACCCGATGCCCCACTTCTCGAGCGTGCCCGGGCGGAAGTTCTCGACCAGGACGTCGGCGTCCGCGACCAGCCGCCGGACTGCTTCGCGGCCGCGGTCGCTCTTGAGGTCGAGCACGATGCCGCGCTTGTTCCGGTTCGCCGCCAGGTAGTAGACGGCCTCGTCGCCGACGAACGGCGGGCCCCAGCCGCGGGTGTCGTCGCCGTGGCCCGGCGGCTCGACCTTCACCACGTCCGCGCCCATCTCGCCGAGGTACTGGGTGCAGTACGGCCCGGCCAGGATGCGGGAGAGGTCGACGACCTTGATCCCGTCCAGCGGTCGAACAGCAGGGGGCATCGATGGCTCCTCGTCTCGGCGTCCGGTCCCTTTCTACCCGGCCGCCCCTCGGGAATTCACCCACCGACCATCGCGGGAGGCCACTCGTCCGGGGGCGGCATTTCTGCCCTGATGCCCGGTTCACCCCCACGTCACCCTGGAGATCTTGTCCGCAGTCCCGGAGAGGGAACCCATGCGACGGTTCGGGGTCCTGCTGCTCACCCTCCTCACCCTCGGCACGGCGATCGCCGCCCCGGCGGCCGCCGAGGAGCCGGTCATCGCCGCGAAGCCGCCGATGGGCATCTCGTGGTCCCGCGGCTGGAACCAGTGCCCGCGGATCGACGACGCCAAGGTCCGCGCGGCGGTCGACACGCTGGTCACCAGCGGCCTGAAGGACGCCGGCTACAGCTACGTCAACATCGCGGGGTGCTGGGCGGCCAAGACGCGCGCGGCCGACGGGAAGCTCCAGCCGGACACCGCCAAGTACCCGGACCTGCCCGGGCTCATCGCCTACGTGCACGCCAACGGCCTCAAGTTCGGCCTGCACAGCGGCACCGGCGCGCTCGTCTGCGGCAGCGCCATGCCCGGCTCCCGCGACCACGAGGAACTGGACGCGCAGACGTTCGCGGCCTGGGGCGTCGACTACCTCGAGTACGACACGTGCGGTGGCGAGAACGGCGTCGCGGCCGCCACCAAGAAGATGAGCGACGCGCTCAAGGCCACCGGACGGCCGATCCTGCTCGCCATGATCGACACGTTCTCGGCGAACTACCGCCAGTGGGAGTGGGCGCCCGGCGCGGGGGCACAGACCTGGCAGCTCACCAGCGACCTCCCGGACAACTTCCCGGCCGCGATGCTGGCCGTGGACAAGCAGATCCCGCTGGCCGGGCACACCGGCCCCGGCGGCTGGAGCGACCCGGGCTACCTCAACTTCAGCATCGTCGACCCCTGGGTGCGGCGCGCGCAGTTCTCGTTGTGGGCGCTGCTGAACGCGCCGCTGATGCCGAACGAGTCGTTCCCGCTGGACACGATCGCCAACCGGGACGTGATCGCGGTCGACCAGGACTGGTCCGGCACGCCGGGACGCAAGGTCCGCGACCTGTCCGACGGCGAGATCTGGGCGAAGCCGATGTCCGACGGCTCGGTCGCGGTGCTGCTGCTCAACCGCGGCCCGGTCGCCCGGACCATCGCGTTCGACCTCGCGGAATCCGGGGTCGCGGCAGCGCCGGTCTACCGGGTCCGCGACCTGTGGACCGGCGCCGAGCTGACCAGCACCGGCACGCTGCGCACGTCCACGCGCGCGAATTCCGGCACCTTCCTCCGCGTGTGGCCCGGTCAGCCGTCCCCCGCCGAACCGCTGGTGACGCTGGGCGTCGAGCTGCCCGAGGGGTTCCTGGCCGGCCAGGCGGTGCCGGGCACCGTGACGCTGACCAACGACGGCGACACCCCGATCACCGACGCGCGGTACACGATCACCGTGCCGTCCGGGTGGGCGCTGGACGGCCCCGCGCAGGTCGACGTCCCGCGGGTCTCCCCCGGCAGCACGGTGACACGCGAAATCACGCTGCGGCCGACCGCGGCACCGGCCGCGAAGGTGCTGGTCGGCGCGAGCGGCGGGTACACGAGCGAGTTCGGCCCGCGGTCCGCGGCGGGCTCCGCCGAGGCACCGCTGGTGACCGCGCCGGGCACCGGGACGACCTACCTCAGCACGCGGCCGTGGCTGTACTCGGAAAACGGGCTCGGCCCGGTGGAACGCGGCAGCGTGGCCAACGGGCGGGCGATGGCCGTCGGCGGCGTGGGCTACCAGCCCAACAGCGGGATCGGCGTGCACGCGCCGTCGGTGATCCGTCTCCACCTGGGCGGGGCGTGCAAGTCGTTCACGACCCAGTACGGCGTCGACGACGCGTCGGGCCCGCAGGCGACGGTGGCGTTCCGCGTGCTGGGCGACGGCCGGGAGCTGTTCGCGACGGGGATCGTCCAGCGCGGCACGAAACCGCAGAAGCTGACAGTCCCGGTCACCGGCGTGCAGCAGCTGGCCATCGCGGTCGACGACGGCGGTGACGGCTCGGCGGACGAGTACGCCGACTGGATCGCCCCGAACGTCAGCTGCTGACGGCTCCCTCGAGCAGCGCGACGGCCTGCGCGGTCCGCCGGTAGAGCACGAACCGCCCGTCCCGGACCTTGGTGACCAGGCCCGCCCGGTGCAACGCGCCGAGGTGGTACGACACCGTGCCCGGGCTGTACCCGGTCCGGGTCGCGAGCTCCGCCGTCGACCGCGCGGGTTCGAGGTCGGCCAGCAGTGCCGCGCGGGCCGCGCCGACGACCGGGGCGATCCGGCCCGGCCGGTGGTCGGCGCCCGTGCCGACGCCGTGCGCCGGGTAGCAGAGGACGACCTGGCCGGGGACGTCGATCTGGATGCTGGTGCCGGGCCAGCTGAGCACGCCGGGCGCGAGGACCAGCTCCCGGCCGGAGATGTCGGCCTCGCCGTCGAACGGCTTGACGACGGTGATCGCGTTTCCGGCCCAGCCGATGGTCGGGTGCAGGCTGCCGAGCACCCCGCCGACGCCGTGGCGGGCGATGGTCTGCGCGCGGTGGGTGATGTCCCGGTCGAGGACCGCCTGCAGACCGGCCCAGTCCTCGGCCAGCGCCTCGCGCCAGAACCGGGCGAGGCCGTTGGCCAGGCGGCGCGGCATCGTCCCCGACTCGACGCTCCGGCGGGCCGTGACCGGCAGCGGTCTGGTCCAGTGGGCCTGCGTGTGGGCCAGCACCTGGGTCTCGACGTCGTCCTGCGCGGTCGCCTCGATCCGGGCGATCTGCTCGTCGAGCAGGTCGCGGTGCCGGGTGGCCGTGCCCGGCTGCGGGGTGAGCAGGTCCGGCGTGTAGACCTCGCCGGGGCGCGGCAGCAGGTCCAGGAGCAGGGCGACGTCGGGGTGGGCGAGCGCCGCGCGGGCGAGCGGGCCGGGATCGCCGAACACCGGGTGCCGCCCCGCGTCGGCGGCGAGCTTCAGCCAGGCGAGGGACTCCGCCGCCAGTGACGGGGAAAACCGTGTCCTGGCCACCGTCTCGGCGTCGACCCGCAGCTTGAACACCTCACCGACGGTAGCAGCGAAAGCGGCGGATTTGAACCGGCTCGAATCCTTTCCGGTCGGAGGTTCCCGCGGGGTTGAGTGGGCTGGTGTGCATCCGACGTGCGGGGACAGTCGCGGCCGTGGCCGCCGTGCTGCTCGCCTCCGCGCCGGCCGCCACGGCCCGCGCCGCCGACGCGCCCGCCCTCGGCTACCGCGCGTGTTCCGTCCTCCGCACGATCGCCTGGTACAGCTGGGTGGCCGGTCCCGACGGCCGGTACCGCCTCGTCACGGTCCGCCGGCCGTACTCGTTCAGCGTGGTGTTCCCGGTGCGCTGAGCTCGAGCAGCCGGGCCTGGGCGTCCCGCAGGTAGCGGTCCAGCGCGGCCTCCGCGGCGTCGAACCGCCCGCCGCGCAGGTCGTGCAGGATCTGCTCGTGGCAGTCCAGGAACGGCTCGTAGAACTCGCGGGTGTTCTCGTTGAGCACGAAGAACAACCGGGTTTCGGCGAGCACCTGCCGCATCGTCGCGGACAGGCGCTCGCTGCCGGCCAGGTCCGCGAGGGCCTGGTGGAAGTGGATACTCGCGGTGCCGACCGCCGGCCAGTCCTCGGCCGCCGCGGCGGTCCGGCCGGCCTGCAGCGCATGCTCGACCGGTGACAGATCCACTGTGGACAGTTCGGCCGCGCGGCGCAGGGCCCCGCATTCGGTCGCGCGGCGCACGACGTAGAGGTCCTCGATGTCCTCTGTGGTCAGCTCGCGCACGAACACGCCGCGGTTCAGCTCGTGCACGGCCAGCCGTTCGTGGGCGAGCAACTGGAAAGACTCGCGCAACGTGTTGCGCGAGACGCCGAGCGCCGAGCTGATCACCGGCTCGGACAGCCGTTCACCGGGGGCGAAGACGCCGTCGGTGATGTACTGGCGCAGGATCGCCGCGACCCGCTCGGCCGTGCCGCTGCGCTCGAGCAGGTGCCGCGCGCTCTCCAGCCCCGAGGCATCGACGGTCACGGCACTACCTGACGCCGAGTTCGAAATCGAGGCTGTACCGGTTGCCCGGCATCGCCCCCGCGGCCTTCGCGCCGTCGATCGGCAGCACGACGCCGTTGACGAACCGGGACTCGTCGCTCGCCAGGAACACCACGGCCTTCGCGACCTCCCAGGCCTCGCCGACGCGGGCCGCGGGCGTGCTCGCGACCAGCTGGTGCTGCTTGGTCTCGAACTCCTCCGGCGAGTTGAGCGTGCTGCGCAGCATGTCGGTGTCGATCGCGCCCGGGTTGACCGTGTTGGCCCGGATGCCCTGGTGCGCGTGGGCGACGGCGATGGACTTGGTCAGCCCGACCAGCGCGTGCTTGGTGGCGTTGTACACCGGGTCGCCGGGGCGGCCCATCACACCGCCGTTCGACGACGTCGTGATGATGCTGCCGGCCTTCTGCTCGATCATGTGCGGCAGCACGGCCCGGGTGCCGAGGAAGGCTGCGCGGACGTTGAGCGCGAAGATGTGGTCGAAATCGGCGAGCGTGGTGTCCACCAGGGACTTGCCGAGGTGGATGCCGACGTTGTTGAACAGCACGTCGATGCGGCCGGCCTCGGCGAGCACGCCGTCGACGAACGCCGCCACCGCGGCCTCGTCGGTGGCGTCCACTATGGAATGGCGGTGGCCGTCGAGTGCTTCCGCGGGCTCGCGGATGTCGGACGCGAAGACCGTCGCCCCCTCGGCGAGGAACTCCTTCACCGTGGCGAGGCCGATGCCCCGCGCGCCGCCGAAGACCACCGCAACCTTGCCGGCCAACCGACCCATGCTCACTGCCCTGCTCTCAGTCGTGCTGTCTGCTCTTCGTCCACCACGTAGTCCCCGGGCAGCCGGACCAGCGCGTCCGGGTCCCCGAGGTACCGCACCTCGACGCCGTACACCGCACGCGCCGCCGCCACCGAGACGTACCCCTCGACGACGTCGGCGAGCACCGCCGCCGCCGGCCGCTCGGCCGGCCGCCCGTACCCGCCACCGCCGGGCAGCGTGACGTCCACCACGGACTCCGTCGTCAGCGGCACCCGGCTCTTCGCGGGCAGGTCCCGGCCACCGTGCAGGCCGAAGCGACCGGGCGCGCCGGGTTTCCCACCGGCCACCCCGGACGCCGCGGCCCGCACCCGGTCGACGTTCCCGTTGACGCTCCAGGAAGTCACGCCGAGTGCGCCCATCGTGGTCACCTGTCCGAGTCCGCCGCGGAACCGGCCGGCGCCGCCGGAGTCCACGCGTAGCTCGCGCGCGTGCTGGACCAGCGGCGCCATGGTCTCGATGACCTCGGTCGGCGTCGACCGCAGGCCGCTCGGGAAGCCGGTGGTGGACAGGCCGTCCTTGTCCGCCCGCGCGCCCATCCCGCCGGTCTGGAAGACGTTCAGCATGAAGCCCGGCCCGCGCCAGATGGTCATCCACAGCGCGTCCGCGCTCGGCGCGAGCGCCGTGCCGGGCAGCGCGCCGATCAGCAGCGACGGCAGGAAGTGCCCGATCAGGTGCCGGGACGCGACCGGGGCCGGCGGGAGGCAGTTCAGCACCGAGCCTTCGGGCGCGGTGACGTGCACCGGCCGGAACGACCCGGCGTTGTGCGGCACCTCGGGCGAGATCGCCGCCTTGACCGCGAACGACGCGTACGCCCGCGTGTAGTTCAGGACGACGTTGATCCCGCGTCGGCTCTGCGGCGAGGACCCCGCGAAGTCGAGGTGGATTTCGTCGCCGTCCACAGTGGCCGTGACGCGCAGGACGATCTCTTCGTCGTCGAAGCCGTCGGTGACGATCTCGTTGGTGTACGCGCCGTCGGGCAGGTCCCGCAGCGCGTCGCGCAACGCCCGCTCCGAGCGGTCCATGATCTCGGCGGCGACCTCGTCCAGGCTGTCGAGGCCGAGCTCGGCCAGCAGCCGCAGCAGGCTCGCCGCGCCGACCTCGTTGCCGGTGACCTGCGCGTACAGGTCGCCGATGGTCTCCTCCGGCGTCCGGACGTTGGCCCGGATCAGCCGTTCCAGGTCGGTGTTGACCTCGCCCGCGCGGAGGAACTTCAGGATCGGCAGGCGCAGGCCCTCTTCGAAGACCTCGTGGGCCTCGGCGGACACCAGCCGCCCGCCGATGTCCGGCGCGTGGCAGCAGGAGGCGAACCACGCGACCAGCCGGCCGTTCCGGAACACCGGCGTCGCCACCGTGATGTCGTTGATCTGGCCGGCGGTCTGCCACGGGTCGTTGGTGAGCAGCACGTCCCCGGGTTCGAGGGTCTCCGGCGGGTACGCCGCGACGAAGTGGTGCATGCCGGTCGCCATTGCGTTGATGTGTCCCGGCGTGCCGCCGACGGACTGCCCGATCATCTCGCCACGCGAGTCGAACACCGCGCAGGCCAGGTCGAGCGACTCGCGCACGACCGCGGAGAAGGCCGTGTTGACCAGCGCGTTCTGTTGCTCGGCGAGGATCGAGTGCAGCCGGTGGCCGAACAACCCGACGACGATGGGGTCGACGCTCACACCGTCACCTCCAGAGCGCCGTCGGCCCGGACGACGCAGGACGCGCCCGGCGGGACGACCACAGTGGACTCGCGTTCCTCCACGATGGCCGGCCCGTCGACCCGCGCGCCGGGTTCGAGCCGGTACCGGTCGAACACGGCCGTGTCGACAAATCCACCGGCCGCCGGGAACCAGGCCGGCCGGCTGCCCTTCCGGGCCTCGCCGGAAGCCGCCTCGAGCCGCAGGGTGACCTCCGGCGCGGGACCGCTCGACACGACCCGCCAGTTCAGCACCTCGACGCCGACCTCGGGCCCGGTCCGCCGGTAGAGCGCGCGATAGGTGCTGGTGAACTCCTCGATCAGGGTCCCGGGCCAGGGGCCGTCGTGGACCGGGACGCGGATCTCGTAGCCCTGCCCGGCGTACCGCATCTCGGCGACGCGCCGGTGCGTCACCTCGTCCACTCCGGACTTGGCGAGCAGCGCCGCGCCCTCGGCTTCCATCTCGGCGAACAGCGCGTCGACCTGGTCCCACGTCAGGTCGTGGACGGCCGCGCGGGCCGACCGCACGAAGTCGAACGCCAGCGGTGCGGTGAGGAACCCGGCCGCGCTCAGCACCCCGGCCGCGGGTGGCGCGACGACCGAAGGCGCGCCGAGGGCCCGCGCGACGCCGACGCCGTGCACCGGACCCGCCCCGCCGAAGGTGTACATCGGCAGCTTCGCCGGGTCGTGCCCGCGCTCGACGGCGTGCACCCGCGCCGCGTTGGCCATGTCTTCGTTGACGCTCGTGTGGATGCCCCAGGCGGCCTCTTCGACGCTCACCCCGAGCGGATCGGCGATCTTCCTCCGGAGCACTGCTCTCGCGGCCTCGGCGTCCAGGCGCATGCCGCCGCCGAGGAAGTAGCCCGGATCGAGGTAGCCGAGCACGAGGTCGGCGTCGGTGACCGTGGGCTCGGTGCCGCCGCGGTCGTAGCAGACCGGGCCTGGCTCGGAGCCCGCCGAGTCGGGGCCGACGGTGAGCAGGCCAAGCGCGTCGATCCGGGCGATCGAGCCGCCGCCGACGCCGATCTCGATCATGTCCGTGACCGGCACCCGCACCGGCAGCCCGGAGCCGGGCAGCAGCCGGTACTTGCGGTCCACTTCGAACTGGTGCGTCACCAGCGGCGTGCCGCCGGCGATCAGGCACAGCTTGGCCGTGGTGCCGCCCATGTCGAAGGCCAGCAGGTCCTCCGGCCCGATCGCCGCGGCCGCGAGCGCCCCGCCCGCCGGGCCGGACTCGAGGATCCGGATCGGGTGCCGGGCCGCGGTGTCCACAGTGGCCAGTCCGCCGTTGGACAGCATGATGTGCGGCGCGCGGGTGATCCCCAGCCGGCGCAGCCGCTGTTCGAGGTCGCGCAGGTACCGCTCGGTGAGGTCCTGGACGTAGACGTTGGCGACCGTCGTCGAGGCCCGCTCGAACTCGCGGATCTCGGGGACGACGTCGGAGGACAGCGCCACCCGCAGCGAGGGCGCGACCTCGGCCAGGAGCTCCGCGGTCCGGCGTTCGTGCGCCGGGTTCGTGAAGGCGTGCAGGAAGCAGACGGCGACGGCCTCGATCCCGCGGTCCGCCAGTTCCCGGCCCAGCCGCGTGACGTACTGCTCGTCGAGTCCGGTGTGGACGGACCCGTCCGCGAGGACCCTCTCCGGGACGTCGAACCGCAGGTGCCGGGGCACGAGCGGCGCCGGCAGTTCCAGGTGCAGGTCGTAGAGCTCGTACCGGTGCTCACGGCGCATCTCGAGGACGTCCCGGAACCCGGCGGTGGCCAGCAACGCCGTCCGCGAGCCCGTGCGCTCGATCAGGGCGTTCGTCACCAGCGTCGTCCCGTGCACCACCTGCTCGACGGCGCCGAGGTCCGGCAGCAGCGCGGCCAAGCCCTCCTCGACCGCACGGGCCGGCTCGTCGTGCGTGGTCAGGACCTTGCCGACCGCGACAATGCCGGTCTCGTCCACCGCGCAGAGGTCGGTGAACGTGCCGCCGATGTCGACGCCGATCCTCATGTCCGGTACCACCGCGGCGAGGTGTTCAGCGGCGGCTTCAGCTTGGCCTTCACGACCAGCACGTTCGGCTCGTCCGACTCGACGAACTCGCCGAGCAGCCGCCGGAACGCCCGCCCGAAGCCGGAGACGCGGTCGGCGTGCACCCCGAACGACCGGGCCAGGCCGACGAAGTCCGGGCTGTCCCAGTCGACCCCGCGGTGCGGCAGGCCCTCGCGGTCCTGGTCGTAGCGGAGCATGCCGTACCCGCCGTCGTCGACCAGGACGACGGTGACCGGCAGCTGCT
The DNA here is from genome assembly GCF_053586895.1 of Amycolatopsis sp. NPDC003731. Taxonomy (NCBI): domain Bacteria; kingdom Bacillati; phylum Actinomycetota; class Actinomycetes; order Pseudonocardiales; family Pseudonocardiaceae; genus Amycolatopsis; species Amycolatopsis sp. NPDC003731. Next base: position 10,325 of record NZ_JBSFNC010000092.1, read on the forward strand.
CCTGCGCGAGCGTCGCCAGGTCGCCGCAGCCGTAGAGGAACCCGCCGTCGCCGGTGATGCAGATGGCGCGCCCGGTGCCGGCCGCGGCCGCGCCGAGCGAGGCCGGGAAGCCGTAGCCGAGGGTGCCCCAGCCCATCGGGTAGGCGAGCTTGCGCGGCGCCCGCACCCGGTGGAAGCCGCCGACCCAGTACCCGGCCACGCACATGTCCGAGACCAGCACCGCGTCCGTCGGCAGCACCTCGTCCAAAGTGGACAGGAAGTCGTAGGCCTGGGGTTCCTCGTCGCGGATGCGCTGACGCACCCGGCGGCCGATCCCCGCCAGCCGCAGCGTGATGTCGTCGAGCCCGTCCCGCTGCTTCGGCAGCAGGCGCTCGACGATCGAGCGCGCGTCCCCGACCAGCGTCAGGTCGGGCGGGTAGTTCTTGGCGGCGTCGTCGGCGTCGACGTTGACCGCGATGAGCTTCGGCGGCTTGGGCATCCGCCAGTTCTGCGTCATCAGGCCGTCGAAGTCGGTGCCGATGGCCAGCACGACGTCGGCTTCGTCCCACAGCTCGCCGACCTCCGGCGTGTGCACCGGGTTCGGCGCCAGGCACGGGTGGTCGAGCGGGAGCAGCCCGCGGGCGGCGAACGTGGTGATCACCGGCGCGGCGAGCTTCTCGGCGAGGGCACCGATCGCCTCGCCCGCGCCCGACCGCAGCGCACCACCGCCGGCCCAGATCAGCGGGTGCCGCGCGTCGGACAGCATCGCCTCGGCCCGCGCGAGGTCGGGCACGTCGACGTCGGGCTTGCGGTGCGGGGCGGGCGGACGCCGGTGCGGCACCTGTTCGCGCAGGTAGTCGGTGGGCACGCCGAGGTAGACCGGGCCGCTCTGCGGCAGCTGCGCGAGCCGGGCGGCGCGGTGCACGGTGGTGCCGATCTGGTCGGGGGCCCGCACGGTGAAGCCGCCCTTGGTCACCGGCGCGAACATCGCCTGCTGGTCGGACGTCTCGTGCAGCACGCCGCGGACGACGCCGGGGCGCCGCAGCGTCGAGGGGATGTCGGTGGCGATGACCAGCACCGGGGCCGCGGACGCCATGGCCTCGCCGACCGCGCCGAGCGTGTTCGCCGCGCCCGGACCGGTGGTGACCAGCGCGACGCCGAGCTTGCCGGTGGCGCGGGCGTAGCCGTCGGCGGCGTACCCGGCGGTCTGTTCGTGGCGAACGCCGACGAGCTTGATGCGGGTTTCACCGAGGGCTTCCCACAGTGGCAGGTTGTGCACCCCCGGAAGGCCGAAGACGATCTCCGTTCCGAGCGCTTCCAGCGCGTCCACCAGCTCCCGAGCACCACTCACAGCCACGGGCCGGATACTGCCAGATCGTTCAACGATCTGGCAATCTGCCCCTAGACGATGTTGTGCTCGGCGCTCGCCGACCCCGCGGCGAACCGGCGGACGTCGAGCCCGGCGATGTCCACCGAGGGCCGTCGCCGCAGGTAGAGGTCCCGGATCAGCTCCCCGGTGGCCGGGCCCATCTGGAAGCCGTGGCCCGAGAAACCGGTCGCGTAGAAGAACCGCGACAGCAGGACGCTTTCCCCGATGATCTGGTTGCGGTCCGGCGTCGTTTCGTACAGCCCGGCCCAGGCGGTCCGGATGCCGGCGTCGAGCACGGCGGGGAGCCGGCGGCCCGCGAGCTCGGCCAGCCGCGGCAGCCACTCGCCCGGCTCGTACCGCGTGTCGAAGCCTGGGACCCCGTCGCCGTCGGAGAACGACATCGCCAAGCCGGGCCCCTCGCGGTGGAAGTAGAAGGCCGACGGCATCTCGATGGTGAGCGGAACCGCTTCCGGCAGCCCGGGCACCGGCCCGGTGAACACGACCTGCCTGCGGTACGGGCGCACCGGCAGGTCCAGCCCGGCCAGCTCGCCGATCCGGCCCGACCACGCGCCGGCCGCGCACACCACCGCGCCGGTCCGGACGAACCCGGCCGTCGTGACGACGCCGGTCAGGACGTCGCCGTCGCGTTCGATCCCGGTGACCTCGACGCCGGTCCGCAGCTTCGCGCCGCGCGCGCGGGCCGCCTTCGCGTAACCCTGGACGACCGCGTCCGGCGTCGCCTTGGCGTCGTCCGGCGACCAGAGGGCGGCCACGACGCCGTCGGTCGCCACCGGCGGGAGCACCTTCTTCGCTTCCGCCGGGTCGAGCAGGTGGCTGCGGACGCCGTGCTCGCGCTGGAGCTCGGCGCAGCGCTCGAACGCGGGGACGTCGGCCGGGTCGGTGACGAGGTAGAGGTAGCCGTCGCGGCGGAAGTCGATCTCGGTGCCGAAGTCGCTCCGGAAAGCGCTGTACGCGGCGAGCCCGCGCAGCCCGAGCTCGACGTTGACCCGGCTGGTGAACGACGACCGGATGCCGCCCGCGGCCTTCGCCGTCGAGCCGCCGCCCAGCTCGCCGCGCTCGAGGAGCAGCACGTCCACGCCGGCTTCGGCGAGCCGGAACGCGCAGCTGACGCCGATCACGCCACCGCCGATCACGACGCACTCGGCCATCGGTGGCAACGACGTTTCCCCTGTGCCGCGGCCGGTCATACTCGCCAATGTAGAACGTGATCCACCGGCGGCCGCCGAGCGCGTAGAGTCGGCGTGCCGAGCTCGAGAGGTGATGTCCCATGGCGATGATGCCCGTGACCGATTCGATGTTCCTCCTCGTCGAAACGCGCGAGCATCCGATGCACGTGGGCGGTCTGCAGCTGTTCAAGAAACCCGATGGCGCGGGCGACGAGTACCTGCGCGACATCCGCAGCAGCCTCCTCGAATCGGACAACATGCGCTCGGTCTTCCGGCGCCGCCCGGCCCGGCCGGTCAACACGATGGGGCACGTGGCTTGGGCCAACGACGCCGAGCTCGAGCTCGACTACCACTTCCGGCACTCGGCGCTGCCGCGGCCGGGCCGCGTCCGCGAGCTGCTGGAGCTGACCGGCCGCTGGCACAGCACCCTGCTCGACCGGCACCGCCCGCTCTGGGAGACCCACCTCATCGAGGGGCTCGACGACGGCCGGTTCGCCGTCTACACGAAGGTCCACCACGCGCTGATGGACGGCGTCTCGGCGCTGCGCCAGCTGCAGGGCACGCTCTCGGACGACCCGGCCGACATGGACTGCCCTCCGTGGTGGGGCTCCCGGCGCAAGCCGGGCTCGGCCGGCGAGAAGCGCCCGCGGTCGCTGCTCGGGACGGCGCGGAAGACGGCCAACCAGCTCGCGAGCCTGGCGCCGGCCGCGATGAAGGTCGCGCGCGAGGCATTCGGCGAGCACACGCTGACGCTGCCGGGACAGGCGCCGAAGACGATGCTCAACGTGCCGATCGGCGGCGCGCGGCGGTTCGCGGCGCAGAAGTGGTCGCTGGACCGCGTGCGCCAGGTGGCGACCGCGGCCGGGGTGTCGCGCAACGACGTCGTGCTCGCGATGTGCTCGGGCGCACTGCGGGACTACCTCATCGAGCAGCGCGCGTTGCCGGACGCGCCGCTGATCGCGATGGTGCCGGTGTCGCTGCGCCGCCAGAACGACCCCGGCGAGGCCGCGGGCAACAACATCGGCGCGCTGCTCTGCAACCTGGCCACCGACCTGCCGGACGCGGGCAAGCGGCTCGTCACGATCCACCAGTCGATGCGCAACGGCAAGCGGTTGTTCTCGGAGCTGACGCCGCTGCAGACGCTGCTGCTCTCGGCGGTGAACGTCGCGCAGCTCGGCGTCTCGCCGATCCCGGGCGTCGTCAAGAACACGCGGCCGCCGTTCAACCTGGTGATCTCGAACGTGCCCGGCCCGCGCAAGCAGATGTACTGGAACGGCGCCCAGCTCGACGGCATCTACCCGGCGTCGGTGCTGCTCGACGGCCAGGCCGTGAACATCACCCTGACGAGCAACGGCGACCACCTCGACTTCGGCATCACCGGCTGCCGCCGCAGCGTCCCGCACCTGCAGCGGATCCTGACCCACCTCGACACGGCCTTGGTGGAACTCGAAGCTGCGGTAAGGTAGCCCGCTCATCGGAACGCTTGCTCCCCCATCGGAAGGAAACTTTCCGAAAGCGGGGCGAAAAGGCTCGTCAGGCGGCTCTTCCCGCTCCTAGGGTGGCGACGATCACCCCCGCAGAGAGGAGCAGGACATGACCGAGGAGTGGACGACCCCGGACTTCGTCGAGTACGAAACCCCGATGGAGGTCACCGCCTACGCGGCCCGCATGGCGGACTGACCGATGCCGGTCGAGCCACTCCCGGAAAGCGCATTCATCGACGCGCTGCGCGGCCTTTCCGGCCGGTACTGGGGAACGCACCCGTTCCACCGCCGGCTGCACGCGGGCGAGCTCGACGAGCGCGCGCTGCGGATCTGGGCGGCGAACCGCTGGTACTACCAGTGCGTGCTGCCGCAGAAGGACGCGGCGATCATCAGCAACTGCCCGGTGCCGGAGATCCGCCGCCAGTGGCTCGACCGGATCGTCTACCACGACGGCGTGAGCGCCGGCACCGGCGGGATCGACCGCTGGCTGCGGCTCTGCACGGCCGTCGGCCTGGACCGCGACGAAGTTCTCGATGAACGGCACGTCGCTCCCGGCGTCCGGTTCGCCGTGGACGCCTACGTCACCTTCGCGCGGACGAAGCCGTGGTGGGAGGCCGTCGCATCGGGACTGACCGAGATGTTCGCCGGGCACCTGATGCAGCAGCGGGTGGCGGACATGCTCGCCAACTACGCGTGGATCGCCCGCGACGACCTCGCGTACTTCACCAACCGGATCGACAAGGTCGCCGGCGAAGGCAAGGACACACTCGACATCGTGGTCCGCCACTGCGTCACGCGCGAACAGCAGGACCGCGCGATCGCCGCGCTGTCGTTCAAGTGCGACGTCCTGTGGTCGATGCTCGACGCGATCGAACGGGCGGCCGCGTGATCACCGCCGATTCGGTTCCCCAGCTGCGCCGGGGTGTGCGGCTGTCCTTCGACCACGTCCGGGAGACGCACGTGCTGCTGTTCCCCGAGGGCGTCCTGGTGCCGAACGCCACGGCGGCCGCGGTCCTCGAGCTCTGCGACGGCGCCCGGTCCGTCAGCGAGATCACGACGGCGCTTTCCGGGCGTTACTCCGGTGTCGTCGCGCAGGACGTCCTTTCCGTGCTGACCCGGCTGGGCGAACGGCGGGTCGTGGCATGGACGTGAGCCCGCCGCTGGGCCTGCTGGCCGAGCTGACCCACCGGTGTCCGCTGCACTGTCCTTATTGCTCGAACCCGGTCGAGCTGACGGCCCGCGCCCGTGAGATGTCCACTGAGGACTGGCTGTCGGTGCTGTCGCAGGCGCGGGAACTCGGTGTCCTGCAGGTGCACCTGTCCGGCGGCGAGCCGTTGCTCCGGCCGGACCTGCCCGCGCTGGTCGCCCACGCGCACGGGCTCGGCTGCTACGTCAACCTGGTCACGTCGGGGCTCGGCCTGACGTCTTCGCGGCTCGACGACCTCGTTGCGCGCGGGCTGGCCCACGTCCAGCTGTCGGCGCAGGGCGCGACCCGGGAGCGGGCCGACCGGTTGGCCGGCGCGAAGGCGCACGACCGGAAACTGTCGGCGGCCGAGCTGGTGAAGGCGGCCGGGCTGCCACTGTCGCTGAACGTGGTGCTGCACCGGCAGAACCACGACCAGCTGGCCGGGATCATCGAGCTGGCCGAGCGGATGGGCGCGGACCGGCTGGAACTGGCGAACACGCAGTACTACGGCTGGGCGTTGCGCAACCGGGACGCGCTGATGCCGACGGCCGCCCAGCTGGCGGCCGCCGAGCCGGTGGTGCGCGCGGCCATCGACCGCCTGCGGGGCACGATGGAGATCGTCTACGTCGTCGCCGACTACCACGAGCCGTACCCGAAGCCGTGCATGTACGGCTGGGGTGCGCGGCAGCTGACGGTGGCGCCGGACGGGACGGTGCTGCCGTGCCCGGCGGCGTCGGCGATCTCGACGCTCTCGCTGTCGTCCGTGCGGGACACGCCGCTGGCCGAGATCTGGTACCGCTCGTCGTCGTTCAACGCCTACCGCGGCGAGGAGTGGATGAGCGAGCCGTGCCGCACGTGCGACCGCCGGGGCGTCGACTTCGGCGGCTGCCGCTGCCAGGCGTTCCTGCTCACCGGCGACGCGGCGGCGACGGACCCGGTGTGCTCGCGGTCGCCTCAGCGCGGCGTGGTCGACCTGGTCCTGTCCCGGCCCGCGGTTCCCGACCTGGTCATGCGCCGGTGAAGGTGATCCTCCTCGGCACCGCGGCCGGCGGCGGGTGTCCACAGTGGAACTGCGCGTGCCGGCTCTGTGTTTCGGGGTTGCCGCCACGCACGCAGGACTGCGTGGCGATCAGCGCGGACGGCGCCGGCTGGTACCTGCTGAACTGTTCGCCGGACATCCGGGCGCAGCTCCTCGGCACGCCGGAGCTGCGGGCCGGGCCGGGGCCGCGCGAGATCCCGCTGCGCGGGGTGCTGCTGACGGACGCCGAACTCGACCACTGCCTGGGCTTGCTGATGTTGCGTGAGTCCGGCGGGCTGCCGGTGTGGGCGCCGCCGGCGGTGCTGTCCGCGCTGTCGCCGTTGTTTTCTATTGTGGACGGTTACGGTCGCTGGCCCCGGTCGTCCTCGGTGGACATCCCGGGCTTGCGGGTCGAGGTGCTGCCGGTGAGCGACAAGCGGCCGAAGTACGCTTCGGCTGCCGACGGCCCCTGGGTGGTCGCGTACCGGATCTCGGACCCGGCGACCGGCGGCGGGCTGGTGTACGCGCCGTGCCTGCGCAGCTGGCCCCCGGGGTTCGACGAGTTCGTCGCCGGTGCTTCGCTCGTGCTGCTGGACGGAACGTTCTACGCGCCGGACGAGATGGCCGGCGTGGGCGGGCCGGACCAGCTCGCGATGGGCCACCTGCCGATCACGGCGAGCCTGCCCCGGATGACCGGGCGGCCGTGGGCGTTCACCCACCTGAACAACACGAACCCGGCACTGGACCCGGCATCCCCTGAGCACGCGGCCGTGCTGGCCGCCGGCGCTTCCTTGCCTCCGGACGGCGCTCGGTTCTCGTTCTGAGCGACCCCCAAATAAGTGTTTGACAGTCATGGTTGACTGGGGACATGCCCCACGACCACCTCCGGGTGCTGGCCCACCCGCTGCGCCTGCGCATCCTGTCGCTGCTGACGGGCACGGCCCTGAGCGCGGCGGAGGCGGCCCGCGAGCTGGGCGAGACGCAGGCGAACGTGAGCTACCACGTCCGCCGGCTGCACGACGCGGGCCTGCTGGAGGTGGCGGAGGAAGTCCACATCCGCGGCGGCCGCGCCAAGCGCTACCGCCACCAGCCGGACTCGGGCAAGCGCTTGACGACCCGCTCGCCGGGCGAGGAGAAGCTCCTGACGAAGGCGATCGCGAACGAGCTGCTGAGGCGCTCTTCCGACCGGGCGGCGGAGCGTCCGGCGTCCCTGACGGACGCGGAGCTGTGGGTGGACCCGGAGTTGTGGGCCCGCCTGCTCGAGAAGGCGACGGCGCTGAGCGAGGAACTGCACGCGGCAGCCCGGCCCCCGAGGACCCCGGGGACGGTGAGGGTCAGCGCGAGCGTGGCGCTGTTCGAGCTGGAGCCGCTGTCGTGAGCGCGCGCAACCGGCGTACCCGCCCCCTCGGAGCCGCTGTCGTGAGCGCCCCGCGCCGAACCCGCGTCCCCGCCCCCTCGGAGCCCCTGCCGTGAGCGCCCCGCCCCGAACCCGCGTACCCGCCCCCTCGGAGCCCCTGTCATGAGCGCCCCACTGCTCGCCCCGCTGCGGGAAGCCCGGTTCCGCGCCCTCGTCACCGGCCGGAGCCTGGCCGACTTCGGGAACGCCATCGCCCCCTTCGCCCTGGCCTTCGCCGTGGTGGATCTCACCGGGTCCGCCGTCGACCTCGGGATCGTCGTCGGGGCCCGGTCGATCGCGAACGTTCTCCTGCTGCTCTTCGGCGGCCTGCTGGCCGACCGGCTGCCGCGGTCCGTCATCCTGCAGGGCACCGAAACCGCCGCCGCGCTCACGCAGGCCGCCATCGCCGCGAGTGTCCTCTGTGGATTCGCCTCCATCCCGTTGCTGGCCGGGCTCGGGCTCGTCAACGGGGCTGTCTCGGCCATTTCCCTGCCCGCGGCCGCGTCGCTCACGCCGTTGACCGTGCCGTCCACCCTGCTCACCCAGGCGAACGCCCTGGTCCGCCTGCTCTCCAACACCGGCCGCATCGCCGGGGCCGGGCTGGCCGGCGTGCTCGTCGCCTTCGCCGGTTCCGGGTGGGCGCTCGCCGGGAACTCCCTGCTCTTCCTCGCCGCCGCGCTGGCGTACCGGCGGATCCGGCTGCCGCGCGGTGAACGCGTGCCCGGCAGCCGTCCGCTCGCCGAGCTGGCCGAAGGCTGGCGGGAGTTCCGCGCCCGGGCGTGGGTGTGGCTGGTGGTGCTGCAGTTCATGATCGTCAACGCCGTGACCGCGGGCGCGCTGCTGGTGATCGGCCCGCTCGTCGCCGACGACACCTTCGGCCGCACCGGCTGGGGCTTCGCGCTGGCCGTGCAGACCGCCGGGTCGCTGCTCGGCGGCATCCTCGCCGCCCACTGGCAACCGCGGCGGATGCTGTTCGCCGGCGTCGCGCTGGTCTTGGTCGACGCGCTGCCGATGCTGGTCCTCGGGCAGACGCCGTACCTGCTGCCGCTGCTGGCCGCGATGTTCCTCTCCGGCATCGCGATCGAACAGTTCTCCGTCGCCTGGGACGTGTCGCTGCAGGAGAACATCCCGCCGGACAAGCTCGCCCGCGTCTACTCCTACGACATGCTCGGCTCGTGCATCGCGATGCCGCTCGGCCAGATCAGCGTGGGCCCGCTCGCCGAACACGCCGGCCGGTCGGCGACGCTGCTGGGTGGCGCGGCCCTGGTCGTCGGCGCCACCGCGCTCGTGCTGTGCAGTTCGCAGGTGCGGGGGCTCGTCCGCCGGGCGCCGGTCAGCCCGGTCGCACCAGAATGAAGTTCAGCAGGTTCGCACTGAACACGACCTCATCGCCCGTGTCGACGAACTCGACGCGCGTGCGCACCAGCCCCCGGTCGGGTTTCGAACGGGACCGCCGTGCTTCGGTCACGGTGGCCCGCAGCCGCAGCACGGCGCCCGGCCGCACCGGGCGAGGCCAGCGCAGCTCGTCCACCCCCGGGCTACCCAGACTGGACACAGTGGACAGGTACTGTTCGGTGTACAACCGCATCATCAGGCTCGCGGTGTGCCAGCCGCTGGCGATCAGCCCGCCGAACGGACCGGCGGCGGCCGCGGCCGGGTCGACGTGGAAGTCCTGCGGGTCGTAGCGCCGGGCGAACTCGACGATCTCGGCTTCGGTCACCGCGACGCTCCCGCAGTCGTAGGTGACGCCCGGCACGTAGTCCTCGAAATAGCGATCCATCACGGCCGCAGGGTGCCACACAAGTCGTTCGATCCGGAGCGAACTGTTCTCCGGTTAGGCTGGCGCGATGCCCGGCATCGCATCAGTGGCCCGGGCCATCGGCGAGCCGGCCAGGGCGGCCATGCTCCTCCTGCTGATGGACGGCGGCGCCCACACCGCCCGAGCCCTGGCATCGGCGGCCGGAGTCGCCCCGTCCACGGCGAGTTCCCACCTGCGCCGGCTGGGCGAGGCGGGCCTGATCCAGGTGACCGACGCGGGCCGCCAGCGCTTGCACCGGCTAGCGGGCCCAGAGATGGCCCAGCTCGTGGAGGCCCTGGCGGCGATCGCCCCACCACGGCTGCCTTCGCGGCTTCAGCCCGACCCGCCGGCCGGCCCACTGCTGCGGGCCCGGGCGTGTTACGGCCACGTGGCCGGGCAACTGGGCGTAGACGTGGCGGCGGCGCTGCGCAAGGACGAAGTGGTCGGAGACCTGACACCGGGCGAGACGGCCTCGCTGCGCACTTTCGACCACCCGCTGCTGGCGGCCCTCGGCATCGGCGGGCTGCCGGGCACCGGCCCGGCGGTCCGGGCGTGCCTGGATTGGTCTCACGGAAGCGTCCATTTGGCCGGCGAGCTGGGAACGGCCCTGCTGAAGGCCATGCTCGGCACCGGCTGGGTGCGCCGCCGGCCGGGCGGAAGGACCCTGCGAATCACGGAGCCCGGCCGACGCCGCCTCGGCGAGCTCGGCGTGGGTCCGGGTTCCGGCTTGAGTCCGGGCTCCGGCTCGAGTCCGGATTCCGGCGCGGACCTGGGTTCCGACAGGCGCCCGGGCCCCGGCGCAGACTTGACTCCCGGCCGGCCGTGAGAGTTGTCCCCAGGTGCGGCCGCATGTGGACAACTCCGGCTCCGAGCCATCGAAAAGCCAGGATTGTCGCGCCCCGCCGATAGACTGGCCTGGGGGCCAACCCCCGGGATAGGGCGGGCCGCGCCCCGGCCACCGCGCCCCGGCCACCGCGCCCCGGCCACCGCGCCCCGGCCACCGCGCCCCGGCCACCGCGTTCCGGCCACCGGGCCCCGGCCACCGCGCCCGGCTCAGCTGTCCCACCGACCGGAAAGGCACGCGGACGCCCAAACCGGCACCCCACCCAGACCACCCCAGCCACCCCGATCCGAAGCCAAAACACGGCCGGTGGTGCCGGGTCAAGGCACGCTTTCCCGCCTTGACGCGGTACCACCGGCCGTAGTCACAATCCCGGCTTCGGGGTGGTGGGCACACCCGGAACCGCCCAAGTGAACAGCACCTCCAGGGCAGAGACCAGCAGCCCCGCCTCCACCACCCAGCACCGACCTCGCCGGAACTCACTCTCCCGAGGCAACGCTCCGGCGAAGTCGTTTGCTGATCAGACAGGGATCCCGTAGAGGGTGAGTGGTCGAAGCAACGACACGACTTCGCCGAAACCCGCAGGACAGGGCGGCCCGCGCGCCGTTCTACCGGCCCACGCGCGGTCCGGACGTCAGGTCGCGGTGGCCGTCGAGGCGCCACCAGTTCTCCAACGTCTCGCGCAGCGCCTTCAGCAGCTCGCCGCCGGTTTCCAGCGGGACGAGGGCCGCCTTTCCGTCGTCCACCCGCAGTGCTGCGGCCAGCCGGTCGCCCTGTTCGATCAGGCCGACGACCACCCGCGTCGGCTCGCCGGTGACGTCGACGGTCGGGATGGCTCGTTCGTACCACCAGCCTTGAGCGTTCACCCGGCCGACAGTGGCACAGCTTTCCCCGCGCCGGTCCGGGTTTCACCCTCACGTGTGGTCAGGGCGCCCAGGGCCGCACTTCCTCCAGCAGCTTCGCCACGGCCAGCACCAGGTCGTCCGAGTGCCGGGGCCCGACGATCTGCAGGCCGACCGGCAGCCCCGCCGACGTCCGCCCGGCCGGCACGCTGATCGCCGGCTGCTGGGTCATGTTGAACGGGTACGTGAACGGCGTCCACTCCGGCCACTCGCTCAGCCCGCTGCCCGGCGGCACGTCGTGCCCCGCCTCGAACGCGGCGATCGGGAGGGTCGGCGTGATCAGCACGTCGTAGCGCGTGTGGAACTCGCCCATCCGGATACCGAGCGCGGCACGCTCGGCGGTGGCGTCGAGGTAGTCGCTCGCCGTCCACTTCCGGCCGAGCTCCCAGACCCGGCGCAGACCGGGGTCGGTCCGCTGCTCGGACCCGGGCGGGAACGAGTCCAGCAGCTTCGCCGCGCCGGACGACCAGAGGACGTCGAACGCCGGCTTCGGATCGGCGAACCCGGGGTCGGTCTCCTCGATGTGCAGGCCGGCGTCCCCCAGCGAGCGGACCGCCTCGGCGACGATCGCGGCCACCTCCGGGTCGACGTCGACGTAGCCGAGTGTCGGCGAGAACGCGGCGATCAGGCCGCGCACGTCCCGCCGGACGGCCTCCCGGAACGACCCCACCGGCGGCGCCAGCGCGGCCGGGTCACGGTGGTCGGGCAGCGAAAGCACGTCCAGCAGCAGCGCGGTGTCGTCGACCGAGCGCGCCATCGGGCCGGCGTGCGAGAGCGGGCCGAACGGGCTCGCCGGGTAGAGCGCGATCCGGCCGTGGGTCGGCTTCAGCCCGACGATGCCGCAGAACGACGCCGGGATCCGCACCGAGCCACCGCCGTCGGTGCCGACCGACAGTTCGCCCATGCCGGCCGCGACGGCCACGGCACTGCCGCCGCTCGACCCGCCCGCCGTCTTCGACGGGTCGGCCGGGTTGCGCGTGATGCCGTTCAGCGGGCTGTCGGTGACGCCCTTCCAGCCGATCTCGGGCGTGGTCGTCTTGCCGAGCAAGACCAGGCCGGCCTCGCGCATCCGCGCGGCGACCGGGCTGTCGACGTCCCACGGCTGGTCCGGGTCGATGCTCTTCGAGCCCCGGACGGTCGGCCAGCCCTGGGTGAGGAACATGTCCTTGATCGACGCCGGCACGCCGTCGAGCCACCCGATCGGGTTGCCGTCCCGCCAGCGGACTTCGGCCGCCTTGGCCTGCTCCAGCGCCCGGTCGGCGTCGACGAGGCAGTAGGCGTTGCACTCGCCGTCCCGGGCTTCGATGGCCTGCAACGCGTTCTGCGTCGCCTCGACCGGCGAGAGCTCGCCGGTCGCGTAGGCGGCGACGAGCTCGCTGGCGGTCAGCATCCTGTCGTTCATCCGGCTCCCTGGTTCCCCTGGTTCTCCGACGGCACGTAACCGAGCGTCTTGTCGACGACATTGCGCAGCGGCTCCCCGGCGCGCCAGCGGCGGAAGTTCTCGGTGAACACCTCGACCAGCGTGTTCCGCCAGCCGATGAAGTCGCCGGACATGTGCGGCGAGATCAGCACGTCCGGCATTGTCCACAGCGGGCTCTCGGCCGGCAGCGGCTCGGTGTCGAAGACGTCGAGCGCGGCCCCGGCGATGGTCTTGTTTTCGAGCGCGGCGACCAGGTCGGACGGGACGACCAGCTCTCCCCGGCCCACGTTGACGAACCGCGCCGACGGCTTCATCGCGGCGAACGCCCGCGCGTCGAACATGCCCTTCGTGTGCTCGGTCAGCGGCGCGACCGCGACGACGTAGTCGGCGTTCGGCAGGATTTCGGTGAGCCGCGCGGACTCGTGCACGACGCCGAAGTCCGGGTCGCCGGTGCGCTCACGGCGCCCGGCGCCGCTCACCCGCATCCCGGCCGCGCGCAGCAGCCGCGCGATGGCCCGGCCGATCGGCCCGGTGCCGACGACCAGCACCTCCCGCCCGGCGATGCGCTCGGTCTCGCGGTGCAGCCAGCGGCCTTCGCGCTGCAGGTCGTGCGAGCGCGCGAAGTCCTTCGCGAAGGCGAGGACGACGCCCAGCACGTACTCCGCGATGGCGTCGTCGAAGACACCCCGCGAGTTCGTCAGGACGACGTCGCTCTCGCGCAGCCCAGGGAACAGCACGGGGTCGACCCCGGCGCTGGCGATGTGCAGCCAGCGCAGCCGGTCGGCCGCGTGCCACGCTTGCGGGACGGCCGTCGACAGGAAGTCGTAGACGAAGAGGGCGTCCGCTCCGGACAACGCTTCCGCAAGACCCGCCGCGTCCGTGTAACGCACGACCGCCCCGGATTCGACAGCACGCATGTCCGGTGGGCGGGACTCGCCGCAGAGCACTGCCAGGACGGGGGCTTCCCGGTGTTCCGAGGCGATCACGTTGACACGGTAAAAGTGACTCGTATGATTGTCAACAATCCGAGGAACGACCCCCGGAGCACCGGACGTGTCAAGCACAGACGTATTCCGGAGGCTGAGCCTTGGATTTCGACTTCCTGGCGTTCGACGGCCCGCTGGCGCAACGCGGCATCGGGGTCATCGCCCCCTTCGACCTCGCGCTGGAGCGCGAGCTCTGGCGCTGGGTGCCGATGGAGGTGTCCCTCCACCTCGCCCGCACGCCGTACGAGCCCGTGCCGGTCAGCATGGAGATGGCCCGCCTGGTCAGCGACAGCCACCACCTGGCGAGCGCGACCCGCGACGTGCTGCACGTCGAGCCCGAGGTCGTCGCCTACCTCTGCACGTCGGGCAGCTTCGTCAACGGCGTCGACTACGAACGCTCGCTGACCAAGGCGATCTGCGACGCCGGCGCGCCGGACGCCGTCACCACCTCGGGCGCACTGGCCGAAGTGCTGCACCAGCTCGACCTCCACCGCGTCTCGGTGCTCACGCCGTACGACGCCGACCTGACCCGCGCCCTGCACGACTTCCTCGCCGAACTGGACGTCACGACCGTCGCCAGCGACCACCTCGGCCTGGGCGGCGGCATCTGGAAGGTCAGCTACCGGACCATCGCCGAGCGCATCCTCGCCGCCGACCACGGCGACGCCGAAGCGATCTTCGTCAGCTGCACCAACCTCCCCACCTACGACCTGATCGAACCCCTGGAAGCCGCGCTCGGCAAACCGGTGCTCACCGCCAACCAGCTGACGATGTGGGCGTGCCTGCGCCGGATGAACCTCCCCATCGTCGGACCCGGGAGGTGGCTTCGTGACGTGTCGTGAAGGGTATTCCTTGACCTCCCCTCTAGGATTGTCGACAATTTGCGTCCCCTCCGGAGGTTCCGTGACCACCATCGGTTTCATCTACCCCGACCACGCGGCCGAAGACGACTACCCGCTGGCCGAGCAGCTGCTCGGCGGCATGGCCGTCGACGAGGGCGACATCCGCCTGGCCGTCGAGCACATCTACGGCACCGACAAGCACGCGGTGGCCGAGTTGCTCGACCTCGGCAGCGAGGCCCGCCTCGCCGACGGCGCCGCCCTCCTCGCCAAGCACGAGCCCGCCGCCGTCATCTGGGCCTGCACAAGCGGCAGCTTCGTCTACGGCTGGGACGGCGCCCGTGACCAGGCCGACCGCCTCGCCGCCGTCGCCGGCGTCCCGGCCTCCAGCACCTCCTTCGCGTTCGTGCACGCCGCGCGCGCTTTGGGCGTTCGACGGGTCGCCGTCGCCGCCAGCTACCCGGACGACATCGCCCGGCTGTTCGCCGACTTCCTCAAGGCCGGCGGCATCGAGGTCGTCTCGATGGCCAGCGCGGACATCATCACGGCGGCCGAGGTGGGCGCGATGACTCCGGAGGCCGTCGTCGAGCTCGCCGTCGGCCACGACCACCCGGACGCCGAAGCGGTGCTCGTGCCGGACACCGCCATGCGCACCCTCGGCGAGATCAACGCCGTGGAGGCCGCGCTCCGCAAGCCCGTGCTGACCGCCAACCAGGTCACGGTCTGGGAGGGCCTGCGCCTGACCGGGCAGCACCGGCTCGTCCGCTCGCTCGGCGCGCTCTTCCGGCACCTGCCGGACGGGGGCGCCTGAGATGGCCCTGCCACCGGGCATGCTGCCCGAGATCGAGCCGGTGAGCCGCGAGTCGACGGCCGCCGTGATCGCGCGCCAGCTGCGTGACGCGATCATGACGGGCGCTCTCCCGCCCGGGACCCAGCTCGGCGAGACCGAGCTGGCCGCGCGGTTCCAGGTGTCACGGGGGCCGCTCCGGGAAGCCATGCAGCACCTGGTGTCCGAAGGACTGCTGCGGAGCGAACGGCACCGCGGGCTGTTCGTCATCGACCTCGAGCCGGGCGACGTCTACGACATCTACGCGGCCCGATCCGCGATCGAGCGGGCGGCCATGCTGCGCGCCCTGCGCGGCGGCGACCGCGACCGGATCGCGGACGTGCTCGAGCAGACCGTCACCGAGATGGCGACGGCGGCGAGCGAGGACGACCCCACCGCGCTCTCCACGGCGGACCTGAAGTTCCACGAAGCCCTGATCAACGCCTCCGGCAGCAAGCGGCTCGTGCGGATGGCCCGGACGCTGCTGATCGAGACGCGGATGTGCCTGACGGCGTTGCAGAGCACGTACCAGCGGGTCGAGGAGCGGGTGGAGGAGCACACGAAGCTGATCCAGGCCCTGCGCGACGGCGACGAGGAGACGGCGCTGACGTTGCTCGAGGCCCACATGGAGGACGCGGTGCAACGGCTGGCGCCGGGCACGAGTCTGCGGGACGGGGAAGCTCCGCCGGTGCCGGGAAACGCGTGATCGCAGAGCCGACACGCGTGATTGGAGAGTCGACACGCGTGATTGGAGAGTCGACACGTGTGATTGAAGGGTCGACACGCGTACCTGGATGGACGACACGCGTACCTGGGTGGACGACTCGCGTACCTGGGTGGACGACACGCGTGATCCGGGGCGGGACTCGGGTGTCGGGGGGATGGGGTTAGTTCGCATGGCGGGGCCCCAGAACGGGCTGGCCGGCGCGGCCGTCGCGGTAGTCGGGGGACCAGGGGAAGCGGCCCTGGGTGTCCGCGTGGACCAGTTGCAGCGCGCGGATTTCCGGGCCGTACAGCGCCGCCGCGAACACCAGGTGGGCCGACGGCTCGGCGAGCGAGACGACCTCGATCAGCGGGCCGTCGCGCAGTGGGATGTGGTCGCCCGCCGCGAAAGGCGGGCCGTACAGGGTGTGGGACGCCAGGGCGTTCAGCAGGGCGCCGGCGGCGAGCATCGGCAGGCCGGTGACGACCAGCTCCGGCAAGCCGTACCCGCTCAGGCCGATCGTGTAGGCCCACGGCGGGTACGGCCCCGCTCTCTCCACTCCCTGCACCAGCCAGCCCCGGTCGGCCACGCCGCCGCGAAGCCGTTCCAGGTAACCGGATCTGTCCGGGTTCTCGCACTCGAAGCACATCGGTGACTCCTCCCCCTCGGTGGGCTCGTGGTCCACCGTGCCGGAGGGCACCGACAAAACTCAGCCCAGCGCTTCGGCCACCGCCGTGCCGAGCCGTTCTGTGGTATCCGTGCCGCCGAGGTCGGGCGTGCGCACCCGGCCCTCGTCGAGCACCCGGTCCACCGCGGCGCGGATCGCTTGCGCCGCAACGGTTTCGCCCAGGTGTTCGACCAGCATCGCGGCCGCCAGGATCTGCGCCACGGGGTTGGCGATCCCCTGTCCCGCGATGTCCGGGGCGCTCCCGTGGACCGCCTCGAACATCGACGGGAATTCACCCGATGGGTTGATGTTTCCGGACGGAGCCATGCCGAGGCCACCGGTGATCGCGGCCGCGAGGTCGCTCAGGATGTCACCGAAGAGGTTCGACGCCACCACGATGTCGAGCCGGTCCGGCGCCTGCACCATCCGCGCGGCCAGCGCGTCCACGTGCATCTGTTCACTGTGTACGTCCGGGAACTCCGCCGCGACCTCGGCGAAGATCTCGTCCCAGAACGGCATCGAGTGGATCAGCCCGTTCGACTTCGTCGCCGAGCAGACCCGCGCCGACCGCGTCCGGGCCAGTTCGAACGCGTACCGGATGATCCGCGTGACGCCGACCCGCGTGAAAACCGACTCCTGCAGCACGAACTCGTCCGGCCGCCCGGCGTTGTGCCGGCCGCCGACCGCCGAGTACTCCCCTTCGGAGTTCTCCCGGACGATGACCAGCTCCAGTTCCTCGGCCTTCCGCCCGGCCAGCACGGACGTCGTCCCCGGCAGCAGCCGCACCGGGCGCAGGTTGACGTACTGCTGGAACGCCCGCCGCAGCGGGATCAGCAGGCCCCACAGCGAAACGTGGTCCGGGACGCCGGGGAAGCCGACCGCGCCGAGCAGGATCCCGTCGAACGCCGAGAGCTGCGCGACGCCGTCCTCCGGCATCATCGCGCCGACCCGGGCGTACCGCTCGCAGCTCCAGTCGAACTCGGTCCACTCCAAGGAAAAATCGAACAGAGCGGAAGCCCGGTCGAGGACCTTGCGGGCCTCGACCGTGACGTCCACGCCGATCCCGTCGCCCGGGATGCTCGCCAGGCGGTAGGCCGTCACAGGGCCACCGCGATGTACTTGGTCTCGAGGAACTCGTCGATGCCGACCGAGCCGCCCTCGCGGCCGAGCCCGGACTGCTTGATCCCGCCGAACGGCGCCGCCGGGTTCGACACGATCCCCTGGTTGAGCCCGATCATCCCGGCCTCCAGGGCTTCCGAGACCCGCAGCGCGCGCTTGAGGTCGCTGGTGAAGACGTAGGAAACCAGGCCGAACTCGGTGTCGTTCGCCTTCGCGACGGCCTCTTCTTCGGTGTCGAACGGCGTGATCGGGGCGACCGGCCCGAAGATCTCCTCGTGCGTCAGCCGCGCCTCCTGCGGGACGTCGGTGAGCACGGTGGCCTGGTAGAAGTGGCCGGGCCCGTCGACGCCCGAGCCGCCGGTGAGGACCCGGGCGCCGCGGTCGGTGGCGTCCTTGACCAGCTCCGTCACCTTCTCGACGGCCTTGTCGTCGATCAGCGGGCCGACCACGACGTCCTTCTCGGTACCGCGGCCCATCGGCAGCGCCTGCATGCGTTCGGTCAGCCGCCGCGCGAACTCGTCGACCACGCCGCGCTGCACGTAGAACCGGTTCGCCGCGGTGCACGCCTCGCCGATGTTGCGCATCTTCGCCTGCATCGCGCCGTCGATGGCGGCGTCCATGTCCGCGTCGTCGAAGACCAGGAAGGGCGCGTTGCCGCCCAGCTCCATCGACGTCCGCAGGACCTTGTCGGCGCACTGTTCCAGCAGTTTGCGGCCGACCCCGGTGGAGCCGGTGAAGGAGAGCTTGCGGGCACGGCCGTCGCGGATCAGCGGCTCCATCACGCCGCCGGAGTCGCTGGTCGTGACGACGTTGAGCACGCCTTCGGGCAGGCCCGCCTCGGCGAGGATGCCGGCCAGCGCGAGCATCGACAGCGGCGTCTGCGCGGCCGGCTTGATCACCGACGTGCAGCCCGCGGCGATCGCCGGGCCGATCTTGCGCGTGCCCATCGCCATCGGGAAGTTCCACGGCGTGATCAGCAGCGTCGGTCCCACCGGCTGCTTGGTGATCAGGAACCGGCCGGCGCCGTTCGGGGCGGTCGCGTAGCCGCCGTCGATGCGGACGGCCTCCTCGGCGAACCAGCGGAAGAACTCGGCGGCGTAGGCGATCTCGCCCTTCGACTCGGCGAGCGGCTTGCCCATCTCCAGGGTCATCAGCAGCGCCAGTTCCTCCTGGCGCTGCATCAGCAACTCGTAGGCGCGGCGCAGGATCTCGCCGCGTTCCCGGGGCGCCATCTTCGCGAAATCGGCCTGGGCCGCGACGGCGGCGTCGAGCGCCGCGACGCCGTCCGACGGCGAGGCGTCGGCGACGTGGCACAGCTCCTTGCCGGTGGCCGGGTCGACCACCGGGAACGTCTTCCCGTCCTGCGCGGCGACCCACTTGCCGCCGATGAACAGTTCCTTGCCGACCGCCTCGACGACGCCGGTCTCGGTGCTCGCGCTCATGCCGACCTGCTCCTCACGTGTTGTCCCGAGGGCCATGCTATGGATATTGTCAACAATCGACAACCCGCTCGAACCGACCGAGGAGCACGCTGTGGCCCAGCTCTCTCCGCTGCTCAAGCAGGCAACGCCCGTCGTGGTCGACCACGGTGAAGGGGTTTACCTCTACGACGTCGACGGCAAACGCCACCTGGACTTCACCGCCGGCATCGGCGTCACGAGCACCGGGCACTGCCACCCCCACGTCGTGCGGGCCGCGCAGGAGCAGATCGGCAAGCTCGTCCACGGCCAGTACACGACGGTGATGCACAAGCCGCTCCTCGAGCTGACCGAACGCCTCGGCGGGGTCCTCCCGAGCGGGCTCGACTCGCTCTTCTACGCGAACTCCGGCAGCGAAGCCGTCGAAGCGGCGTTGCGGCTCTCGCGGCAGGCGACGAAACGCCCGAACGTCATCGTCTTCCAGGGCGGTTTCCACGGCCGGACGGTCGCCGCGGCGACCATGACGACGTCCGGGACGCGGTTCAGCGCCGGCATCGGCCCGCTGATGGCCGGCGTGCACGTCGCGCCGTTCCCGTACGCCTACCACTACGGCTGGGACGAGCAGACGGCGACGAAGTTCGCGCTGCGCGAGCTGGACTACCTCTTCCAGACGGTCAGCGCGCCGAACGAGACCGCCGCGATGTTCGTCGAGCCGGTGCTCGGCGAGGGCGGGTACGTCCCGGCGAACACCGAGTTCCTGGCCGGGCTGCGCGAACGCGCGGACCGGCACGGCATCCTGCTGGTCGTCGACGAGATCCAGACCGGCTTCGGCCGCACCGGGAAGTTCTGGGGCCACGACCACTTCGACGTCTCCCCCGACATCGTCCTCATCGCGAAGGGCCTGGCGAGCGGCTTCCCGCTGTCCGGCATCGCCGCTTCGCAGGAGCTGATGGCGAAGGCGTTCCCGGGCTCGCAGGGCGGGACGTACGGCGGCAACGCCGTTTCGTGCGCCGCGGCGATCGCGACGCTCGAGGTCATCCAGCAGGAGAACCTCGTCGAGAACGCCGCCGAGCGCGGCCGCCAGCTCCTCGAAGGCGCGCGGGTGATCGCGGACAAGACGCCGTCGATCGGCGAGGTGCGCGGGCTCGGGCTGCTGGTCGGCTCGGAGTTCACCACCGCCGACGGCGAACCGGACACGGCCACCGCGCAGGCCGCGCAGCAGGCGGCCGCGAAGAACGGGCTGCTGCTGCTCACCTGCGGGCCGTACATGAACGTCGTCCGGATGGTGCCGCCGCTGGTCGTCACCGCCGAGCAGGTCGACGACGCGCTGCGGATCTGGGGAGACGTCGTCGCTTCGGTCACGGGGAGCTGAGCATGGCCCGGTACATCACGATCACCCTCGACAAGCGCGGCGTCTCGTGCCGGGCCCGGCTGCTCGACGACGAGGCACCGCGGACCTGTAAGGCGGTCTGGGACGCGTTGCCGCAGAGCGGATCCGCCTACCACGCCAAGTACGCGCGCAACGAGGTCTACACGCTCGTGCCGCCGTTCGCCGAACCCAAGCCGGGCCGGGAGAACCCGACGATCACGCCGATCCCCGGCGACGTCGTGTACTTCGGTTTCGAGGCCTGGGAAATCGGCAATCCGGCGTACGGCTACGACGAAGGCAGCGAGGCGCACAGCGACCAGGGCGCGACCGACCTGGCGATCTTCTACGGCCGCAACAACCTGCTGATCAACGGTGACGCGGGCTGGGTGCCCGGCAACGTGTTCGCCACGATCGAGGAGGGCCTGGCCGAGATGGCGGCGGCCGCGCAGGACCTGTGGCTGCGGGGTGTCGAGGGAGAAACGCTCTCGTTCGCCCGCGCCTGATCCCCCGGCCCGGCCGCGGTCCTTCCCGCGGCCGGGCCGGCGTTCAGCCCAGCTGCGCGAACTCGGCGTCGGAGAGCACGACTTCCGCCGCGGCGCAGTTTTCCTCCAGGTGCGCGATCGACGACGTCCCCGGGATCGGGATCACCACCGGCGAACGGCGCAGCAGCCAGGCGAGGGACACCTGAGCGGGGGTCGCGCCGACGCCGGCCGCCACCTTGCCCAGCACGCCTTCCGCCGTGGCGTGGCCGCCGCTGGCGATCGGGAGCCACGGGACGAACGCGATCCCGTTGCGCTCGCAGTGTTCGAGGACGTCGTCGGACGCGCGGTCGGTCAGGTTATAGCGGTTCTGGACGCTCGCGATCGGCGCGATCGCCTGCGCCTCGGTCAGCTGCGCGACGGTCACTTCGGACAGTCCGATCCGGGCGACCTTGCCCTCGTCCCGCAGCCGGGCGAGCGCGCCGATCTGGTCGGCCAGCGGCACTTGCGGGTCCACCCGGTGCAGCTGCAGCAGCTCGAGCCGGTCGACACGCAGGCGCCGCAACGAAAGTTCCGCCTGCTGCCGGAGGTATTCGGGCCGGCCGAGCGGGACCCACTCGCCGCGGCTCGGGCGGGCGTGCCCGCACTTCGTCGCGATGAGCAGCCCCGGGTACGGGTGGAGCGCGTCGGCGAGCAGCTCCTCGTTCAGGCCGAGGTCGTAGGCGTCGGCGGTGTCGAAGAACGTCACGCCGAGGTCGGCCGCGCGGCGCGCGACCGCGGCGGCGCCGTCGCGCACGTGGTCCCACTCGGTGAGCCGCATCGCGCCGAAACCCAGGCGGTGCACGGAAAGGCCGTCTTCGAAGGTGTACGTCGTGGTCATGCCGGAAGCTTCGCCGCCGGTCCCGTCACCCACCAGAGATTTAGTCTGAGCTAAACCGACACCCCCTACTCTGCGTGAAATGGTAGCGCGAACAGAGTAATTCGATTACTCCATTCGGGGATATGCTGACGTGTCAGGCAACCCTAGGGTGATCGAACCTGACCACTGGGGTCGGCGTGTCAAGGGCGTCAGGACAAGGAGAAGACGAGCCGGATGAACATCGAAACAGCCTTGAAGGAAGCCCTTTCCATCACCGGCGCGGTGGGGGCCGCCCTGGTCGACTACGAGAGCGGGATGGCGCTCGGGACACTGGGCGGCGGCGACTGGCTCGACCTCGACACCGCGGCCGCGGGCAACACCGAGGTCGTCCGCTCCAAGCTGCGCGTGATCTCCGCGCTGCGGCTCAACGACGAGATCGAGGACATCCTCATCACCCTCGGCCGCCAGTACCACCTGATCCGCCTGCTCAAGCCGGCCAAGCACGACTCCGCGCTGTTCCTGTACCTCGTCCTGGACCGCGAGCGGGCCAACCTCGCGCTGGCGCGGCACTACCTCAAGAACATCGAAGCCGAGCTGGTCGTGTGACGGGGATGCCGGCCGAAGTACCCGGCACCCCGGTGCCGCTGCCCACGCGCAAGCTCGGGGCGACCCCGGCCTTCCCCGTCCAGAAGGGACCCCGGGAGGCCCACCCCGACGCCAAGGCCGCGGCCAAGGCCCTCGACGAGATCCGCGACCGGGTCGACCGGGCCAACATCACCGGGCTCCTGGTGGCCAGCCGGGACGGCCTGCTGCTGGCCAGCGACACCCGGGAGATCGAAGACGACAGCGTGGCGGCCATGTCCGCCGCCGCGGTCGGGCTGGCCACGAGGTTCATCGGACAGGCCGGCCTGGGCGAGGCCCGGGGCGCGATGTTCCAGGGCTCGCTCGGTCACGTCTGCGTCTTCCCCGTGCAGGGGCCGATCCTGCTTGTGGTGTTCGCCCGGCCGGACACGACCATGGGCCTGTTCAACGTCGTCGCGCGGCAGGCGCTGACCCTGCTCCAGGACGCGCTGACCACGGCGAACTGACCGGCGAACCTCCTCCGCGCAAGAACGTGAAAAACCTTCATGGCGACGTACCGCCGGTACGTACTACGCTGCGGTAACCACAGCGACGGCGCGGAGGAGAAACTGCCGATGGGCGACGTGGCGGCACGCCTGGCCGAGATCGTCGGGGACGGAAATCTGCTGACGGGCGAGGCGATCTCGGAGGACTACGCGCACGACGAAGCGCTGACGGCGGAACCGCAGAAGCCTGCGTACGTCGCGAAGCCGGCAACGGCAGAAGAAGTCGCGGAGCTGCTGAAGGCCGCTTCGGAACACAACGTCCCCGTGACGGCCCGCGGCTCCGGCAGCGGGCTGTCCGGGGCGGCCCGGCCGCAGGCGGACGGGCTGCTGATCTCCTTCGAGCGGATGAACGCCGTCCTCGAAGTCGACACCGGGAACCACGTCGCCGTCGTCCAGCCCGGCGTCACCCTCGCCGAACTCGACGCCAAGACCGCCGAAGCCGGGCTCGGCTACACCGTCTACCCCGGTGAGCTCAGCGCGAGCGTCGGCGGGAACGTCGGCACCAACGCCGGCGGGATGCGCGCGGTCAAGTACGGCGTCACCCGCAACAACGTGCTCGGCCTGCAGGCCGTGCTGCCGACCGGCGAGATCATCCGGACCGGCGGCAAGACGTCGAAGATCTCCACCGGCTACGACCTCACGCAGCTGATCATCGGCTCCGAGGGCACCCTCGCGCTGGCCACCGAGATCACCGTCAAGCTGCACCCGCGGCTGGCCCACGGCGCCACCGTGCTCGCCCCCTTCGGCGACTTCGGCCAGGTGATGGCCGCCGTGCCGGAGATCCTCTCCAGCGGCCTCGCGCCGCACATCCTCGAGTACATCGACAACCTGACGATGGCGGCCATCGTCTACAACGAGAAGCTCGAGCTGGGTGTCCCGGACAAGATCCGCGAGACGAGCGAGGCGTACCTCGTGGTGGCGCTGGAAAACCGCGAGACCGGGCGTCTCGATGAAGACGTCGAGACCGTCGGCGAGCTGCTGAGCGAGCTGGGCGCCACCGACGTCTACGTCCTCGAAGGCAACGCAGCCCGCAAGCTCATCGAAGCCCGGGAGAAGGCGTTCTGGACCGCGAAGGCGGCCGGCGCCGACGACGTGATCGACGTCGTCGTGCCGCGCACCGCGATGCCGCAGTTCATCTCGAAGGCGCGTGAACTGGCGATGGCCGCCGGTGGCGGCGCGCTCGGCTGCGGGCACGCCGGCGACGGCAACGTCCACCTCGGCATCTTCTGCAAGGACGACGCCAAGCGGAAGCAGCTGCTCACCGACATCTTCGCCTACGCCATGGAACTCGGCGGCGCGATCTCCGGCGAGCACGGCCTCGGCCGCACCAAGGCCCCCTACCACTCCGAACTCGAAGACCCGGCGAAGATCGAGCTGATGCGCCGGATCAAGCAGAGCTTCGACCCCGCCGGGATCCTCAACCCCGGCGTGCTCTTCCCCGAAGGAACCGCATGAGTGAGCTGAACGGCGCCCAGTCCCTGATCCGCACGCTGGTCGACGCCGGCGTCGAGGTGTGCTTCGCGAACCCGGGCACGTCGGAGATGCACTTCGTCGCCGCGCTCGACTCCGTCCCCGAGATGCGGGGCGTGCTCGCCCTGTTCGAAGGCGTCGTCACCGGTGCGGCCGACGGGTACGCCCGGATCGCGGACAAGCCCGCCGCGACGCTGCTGCACCTGGGCCCCGGCCTGGGCAACGGCCTGGCGAACCTGCACAACGCGCGGCGCGCGCACACGCCGATCGTCAACGTCGTCGGCGACCACGCGACCTACCACAAGCAGTACGACGCGCCCCTGGAGTCGGACATCGAGGCCGTCGCGGGCTCGCTGGAAGGCTGGGTGCGCCGCTCGGAGCACACGAAGGACGTCGGTGCGGACGCCGCCGCCGCGGTCGCCGCCGCGCAGGACGCGCCCGGCCGGGTCGCCACGCTGATCCTGCCCGCGGACGCTTCGTGGGGCGAGGGCGGCGAGACCTGCGCGCCGATCCCGCCGCGCGTGCCGCAGGCCGTCGACGCGACGACCGTCAAGGACGTCGCCGCGGTGTTCGGCACCGGCGAGCCGGTGGCCCTGCTCGTCGGCGGCGGCGCGTGCCGCGAGGAAGGCCTGCGCGCCGCCAGCCGCATCGGCGCCGCGACCGGCGCGAAGGTGTTCGTCGAGACGTTCCCGGCGCGGCTGGAGCGCGGCGCCGGGCTGCCCGCGATCGAGCGGCTCGGCTACCTCGCCGAGCAGGTCGCCTACCAGCTCGACGGGATCAAGCACGTCGTCGTCGCGGGCACGAAGGCGCCGGTGTCGTTCTTCGCCTACCCGGGCAAGGCCAGCGACCTGGTGCCCGAAGGCGCCCAGGTGCACACGCTGGCGTCGGTCGGGCAGGACGTCACGCGCGCGCTGAACGAGGTCGCCGAGCTGGTCGCCGCGGACACCGAGCCCGCGCTGGCACCCGAGTCGCGGCCGACGCTGCCCAGCGGGCCGCTGACCCCGCAGAACTGGGTCGAGGTGATCGGGGCGCTGCTGCCGGAGAACGCGATCATCGCCGACGAGGCCAACACGTCCGGCCTGATGCTGCCGATGGCGACGGCGGGTGCGCCGCGGCACGACGTCCTCACGCTGACCGGCGGCGCGATCGGGTACGGCATGCCGGTGGCCACCGGGGCGGCCGTCGCGGCGCCGGACCGGCCGGTGCTGAACCTGCAGTCCGACGGCAGTGCGCTGTACACGATTTCGGCGCTGTGGACGCAGGCCCGGGAGAACTTGAACGTCACGACGGTGCTGCTCAACAACCGCGCGTACGCGATCCTGCGGCTGGAGCTGCAGCGCGTCGGCGCGGCCTCGGGCGGCCCGAAGGCGAACGACCTGCTCGATCTTTCCCGGCCGGACATGGACTTCGTGAAGATCGCGGAGGGCATGGGCGTGCCCGCGACCCGGGCGACCACCGCCGAAGAGCTCGCCGAACAGCTCCAGCGGGCCTTCGCCGAGCCCGGCCCGCACCTCATCGACGCCGCGGTGCCGCCACTGCTGTGAACCGGACTATTCTCCCGTCACACCTTCGACCCGGGAGCGGCGGATGAGCGACGACGAACACGCGAAGCGGGGCATCGACCTCGAAAGACCGAACGCCGCGCGCGTGTACGACTACATGATCGGCGGCAAGCTCAACTACGCCGTCGACCGGATGTTCGCCGACCGCGTCCTGAGCGTGCTGCCGAACGCGCAGCACATGGCGCTGACCAACCGGGCCTGGCTGCGCCGCGCCGTGCGGTTCGGCGCCGAGCAGGGCATCCGGCAGTTCCTGGACATCGGTTCGGGGATGCCGACGGTCGGGCACGTGCACGAGGTCGTCCAGGCGATCGACCCGAAGTCGCGGGTGGTCTACGTCGACAACGAGCCGATCGCCGTCGCGCACAGCGAGATCGTGCTGGAGGGCAACGAGAACGCCGCCATGGTCCAGGCCGACGCCGAGCGCCCGGACGAGGTGCTGGAGCACCCGGTCACCGAGGAGCTGCTGGACTTCGGCGAGCCGGTGATGGTGATCATGGCGGCGTTCGTGCACTTCATCCCGGACTCGCGGGACCCAGCCGGGCTGATCGGCACCTACCGCGACGTCCTCGCGCCGGGCAGCTACCTCGCGCTGTCGTCGGGCACCTGGGAGGGGCAGGGCGAAGAGTCCCAGCGCTCGGTCGCGCTGTACGAGAAGAGCGGCACGCCGCTGACCCTGCGGTCACCCGACGAACTGCGGGCGCTGGTGAAGGGCTTCGAGATCCTGCCGCCGGGGATCGTGTTCACGCCGGAATGGCGTCCGGACGGCCCGCTCGAAGACCCGCCGGAGCAGTCGGGCGGCCTCGCGCTGGTGGGCCGCAAGGAGCGGTGATGGCCGGCGACCACGCGCCGCGCGGCATCGACGTCGACAAGCCCAACGCGGCGCGCGTGTACGACTACCTGATCGGCGGCAAGCTCAACTACGCGATCGACCGGGAGTTCGCCGAGCGGATCCTCCAGGTGCGGCCGGAGTCCAGGAAACTGGCCCTGCTCAACCGGCGGTGGCTGCGCCGCGCGGTGCGTTTCGGTGCTTCGCAGGGGATCCGCCAGTTCCTGGACGTCGGTTCGGGCATGCCGACGGTCGGGCACGTGCACGAGGTCGCGCAGTCGATCGACCCGGCGTCCCGGGTGGTGTACGTCGACAACGAGCCGATCGCCGTCGCGCACAGCGAGATCGTCCTGCAGGACAACGCCAACGCGGAGATGGTGCAGGCGGACGCGGAGATCCCGGCCGACGTCCTCGGGCACCCGACGACCGAGCGGCTGCTGGACTTCACCGAGCCGGTGATGCTGATCATGGCGGCGTTCATCCACTTCGTCCCGGACTCCCGGGATCCGGCGGGGTTGATCGCGGCCTACCGGGACGCGCTCGCGCCGGGGAGTTACCTGGCGTTGTCGTCCGGCACGTTCGAAGGGCAGGGCGAGGAGGTCCGTCGCGCGGCGGAGCTGTACCAGAAGAGCGTCACGGACGTCTTCGCGCGGTCGCGGGAGGAGCTGCGCGCCTTGGTCGGCGGCTTCGAGATCCTGCCGCCGGGGATCGTGTTCACGCCGGAGTGGCGGCCGGACGACCCCGCCGAAGTCGGCGCGCACCCGGAGGAGGCCAGTCAGCTGGCCCTGGTGGCCCGCAGGAACTGAGCGGCTATTCTCGCGGCACACCTGACTTCCGGGGAGCGGCGGATGAGCGAAGACGAGTACGCGCGGCGGGGCATCGACCTCGACAAGCCCAACGCCGCGCGCGTGTACGACTACATCCTCGGCGGGCAGCTCAACTACGCCGTCGACCGGATGTTCGCCGAGCAGGTGCTGGCCGCGCAGCCGAACGCGCGTGAGCGGGCCCGGCTCAACCGGCAGTGGCTGCGCCGGGCCATCCGGTTCGGGATGGACCAGGGCATCCGGCAATTCCTGGACATCGGTTCGGGGATGCCGACGGTCGGGCACGTGCACGAAGTCGCCCAAGCCGTCGACGCCAACGCGCGC
>NZ_JBSFNC010000093.1:0-38214 GCF_053586895.1 Amycolatopsis sp. NPDC003731
ACGCGGACGGTGGTGCCGGGTCAAGGCACGCTTTCCCGCCTTGACGCGGTACCACCGTCCGTAGTGACAATCGCGGCTTCGGGGTGGTGGGCACCAAGTGCGTGGTGGGCATCAGGATGTGGTGGGCACCGGGGGGTGTGGTGGGGGCCACTTGTGGGTGAAATTTTCGTGAGTGTCATGCTGAGGGCCCGACCATGGCTCCGCACCCGTGGAGCCGGAAGCAGGTGGCCAGATGACCTGGGCCCGACGCAGCGGCAGCTCCCTTGCCAACGACGAAGACAGCCGGATGGGTGTGATCCGGGCTGAAGAGGCCGTCCGGCTCGGTGAACAGAACGATCGAGCCGTCCTGACGGTGGCCGGGCACTCCTCCGACTCGCGGGAATGTGCCGAACTGCTCGCCATGCTCGGGCTCGACGCCGGGCGGCTGCGGCACAAGACCGCCTGATCACACCAGGTCCGCCACGTGGACCACCTTGTTCCGGCCCGTCGCCTTCGCGTGGTACAGCGCGGTGTCCGCCGCGTCCAGCAGGCGCTGCAATGACGTCCCCGCCTCCGGGTACACCGCGATGCCGATCGAGACCGTCAAACCCGTGATCGACAGCTGACCCGCCGGGACCGCCAGCGCGCTGATCGCCCGGCGGATCCGCTCCGCCACCGGGCCGACGTCCGGCCGGGTGATCCCCGGCAGCAGCACCACGAACTCCTCGCCACCGAACCGGCCCACCGCGTCACCCCGGCCGCGGACCGCCGAGATGATCGACTGGGCCACCGCCTTCAGCACCGCGTCGCCCGCCAGGTGGCCGTACGTGTCGTTCACCTGCTTGAAGTGGTCCAAGTCCAGCATCAGCAACCCGAACGTCGTGTGCTGGCGGGCCGCTGCCGCCAAGGTTCGCTCGGCCAGCGCGTGCCAGCCGCTCGTGTTGTACAGACCCGTCTTCTCGTCGCGGTGGGCGGCCACCTCCAGCTGCTTCACCAGCACCGTCCGGTGCAACAGCAGCAACGGCGGGAACACCAGCACCACCAGGCCCGGCAACGTCGCCAGGGCCACCGCGTTCAGCGCACCCAGGCAGAGCGTCGCCACCTCGAGGCCGTTGTCCGCCCACGTCCCGAACAGCGCCTCCGGCGTCCGGCCGACTTCGCGGCGGGCCGGGAGGACCAGGAGGGCGTTCACCGCGAAGAACGTCACTCCCGCCGCCGTGATCGCGAACGTTCCCGCCCAGCCGTGGGTCATCGCCGCGCGGACGTCGGCGAAGCCCGAAGCGCGCAGGACCGACTGGGCCGCGTAACACGACAGCACGATGATCGCCGCGTTGCTGACCGTGCGGGACGCCGGGACCCGCTGCAGGCGGTACCAGCTGCGGATCGCCAGGTGCGTGTACAGGCCGCCGACCAGGACCGCCAGCAGGAGCGGGGGCAGCAGGAGCACGCCGGCGAACGTCCAGACCGACGTCATGTTGATGTGCGGGGTGCCCGACACGCGACGGCGGATGCGCTCCACGCGGCGGCCCGTCTCCGACTGCACCACCCCGAGGACCAGCAGCACCAGCAGGATCGACAGCGTCCGGCGGTCCACCGCGACCGGCGACGGGCGCAGCGTCAGCACCACCGCCGCCGCCTCGCTCACCAGGCAGTAGCCGACCACGCGCGGGCCCTGGCGCCACAGCGCCCAGTGGCGTGGTGCCACGAGGACGTCACGAATCCGCGGCCCAGTGCGCGGAATCCCGCCCCCGGTCCGCATACTCATGGTGTCCGGCCGGTGACGGAGCCGGTCCGGCCCGGGGTCGTGAAGGGAGGCGCACCATGTGCGGTCGCGACAACTGAGGTCATCGCTCCTCCAGCCCGACCCGGCGCCACGCCCTCGCGATCGGCACGGCCACCGCGGCACCCGCCGCTCCGGCCGCGGCGATGGTGTGCGCCGGGCCCAGCACGTCGGCCAGCGCGCCCGCCGCGGCCGCGCCGACGCCCTGCACCGTGATCAGGCCGGCCGAGTTCACGCCGGCGCACTGCGCGCGGTGCTCGTCCGGCACCCGCCGCATGAACGACACCGTGCCGGTGATGTTGTAGCCCGTCGCCAGCAGGCCGGACGCCGCCAGCAGCACCACCGACGGCACCAGGCCCGGACGGCAGACGAACACCACCAGCGGCAGGCCCGCCGCGATCCCGAGCCAGGCCAGGACGCGCAGCTGCACGCGCTCCGGGATCCACTTGCCGAACACGACGCCGCCGAGCACGCTGCCCGCCGGGTCCGCCGCCATGAGCAGCCCGACCAGCGTCGCACCCGCGCCGATACCCGCCGCGTACGGCGCGGCCAGAGCCTCTGGCACGACGTAGAACCCGGCCAGCCAATTGAGCGCCACCAGCGTGCGCAGCGCCGGGTCGCGCCAGATCAGCCGGATGCCCGCGCCGGTCGTGGCCAGCCAGGCGGGCCGGACCGCCTGCGCGATCGCCGCCCGCCGCCGGACGCCGGTGACCAGGAACAAGGCCGAAAGCAGGAAGGTCGCCGCGTCCAGGCCCAGTGCGGCGGACGGGGTGAGCGCGGTGATCAGCACGCCGCCGCCGGCGAACCCGGCCAGCTGGGCGGCCTGCATCGTCACGTTCCGCAGGGCCATCCCGACGAGGTACCGCTCGCCGACGAGGACCGACGGAAGCAGCGCCTGCTGGGCCGCCTTGAACGGCCCGCCGAGCGCCGTCATCACCGCGACCAAGACGCACAGCACCCACAGCGGGACGCCGGGGATCGCGATCACCGCGACCAGCGCGGCCCGCGCCAGATCGGTCGCGACCATCACGTCGCGGCGCGGCCACCGGTCGCCCGCGCCGGCCAGCAGGATGCTGCCGAGCAGGGACGGCACGTACGTCAGCGCGTAGGTGAGGCCGGTCAGCGCTGCCGAGGACGTGCGCTGGTAGACGAGCACCGCGAGCGCGACCCGGGCGAGCTGGTCGCCGCAGATCGACAGCAGCTCGGCGGTCCACATCGCCCGGAATTCGGCGACGGCGAGCACCGCACCGAAACCGACCTTCTTCACGCGTGCGTCATCCATCGGTGCCCCTCGAACCCGCTGTTCAGTCAAGGTAATCACCCACCGGAGTGGAATCGAGCCGTTCGGTGACAGTTGCCCCGTTCGCACCAGCCCCGGCGCCCGGACGGCCCGCGACGGCGGTCAGGCCGGGTGGCCGCCGATTCCGGTTGCGTAAAAGGGCCGCGGCGTTCAATATGAGAGCATGTTCAATGAAAATGAACATGCTCGCTCGTTGAACGAGCAGAACCTCATCCAGGTGGCGCTCGACCAAGCGAGCGAGTACGGCCTCCGCGGCGAGGTGCTCGCGGTGGAGGTCGCCCAGCCCGGCGACGCGCGCCGGCTCGACGCGGTGCTGCGCCTCACGACGCGATCAGGAGCCGCCCGGACCTACGGCACCGAGGTCAAGCATCGATTGACGCCTGAGCTGACCACCAGCATCACTCTGCCTACCCAGCTCCCAGAGCTGCTGGTCACGACCTACGTCAGCGAGCCGGTCGCCGAGCGGCTGCGCGCCCGGGGGATCGATTATCTGGACACGGCGGGCAATGCGCATCTGGCCTGGGGCGATGTCCTGGTCGACGTCCGCGGGCGGCGCAATCCGGTCGTTCCGCGTTCGAGGACTTCCCCTCGGGCAGCCGGGGCCTTCGGCCGGTCGGGTCTTCGCGTGGTGTTCGTCCTCCTCAGCCGGCCGGACCTGGTTTCCCGCCCGTACCGAGTCCTGGCCGAGGTGAGCGGGGCCTCGCTGGGGACCGTGAAGGCGGTCATCGACGAGCTCACCAAGGCGGGCTACCTGTACGCCGGAGCGGAGGGCCGCCGGTTGGCCCGCGGTGGCGAGCTGCTCGACCGCTGGTCGGAGGCGTACTCGATCACCCTGCACGCCTCGCTCGCGCTCGGTGAATTCTCGGTGGACGACCTCTCTTGGTGGCGGAACTCGGAAACCGAGATGTGTTCGCTGGGGATCCAGGTGGGCGGAGAGGCCGGCGCCAGTCTCCTGGACCCCCACCTGCGACCCGCGTCGCTCACGCTCTACGTGGAAACTCTCCCGGCGCGGTTCGTCAGCCGGCACCGCATGGCCCGAGCCGAAGGCAGGGGAAACGTCCACATCCGGGAACGGTTCTGGCACATGCCGGATCACGACTCCTGGATCGTCCCTTCCCCGCTGATCTATGCCGATCTGCTGGCTTCCGGAGACCCCCGCCAGCGTGAACACGGAGACCGGATTCGGAGCAGTGATGATCGACTTGTCAGCCTCGGCCGATCCTGAGATCGCCCTCACTGCTCGGGTGCTGGTGGGAGTCGATGCGGCGGCTCGCGCGGCGGATCTGGACTACCTCGTCGTCGGCGCGACGGCGCGGACGATCCTGTCGATCGGGTTGATCGGACGGCCACCGGCACGCTCCACCCGGGATGTCGACATCGCCGTCGAAGTCTGTAGCTGGGAGGACTTCGAGCGGCTGGCCGGGCAGCTCGAAAGACATGGCCGAAGTGTGCACAAGTTCCTCGTCGACGGCGTGGAAGTCGATGTGGTGCCCTATGGCGGCATCGAGCGGGAAGATCGCACCATTCTCTGGCCGGATGACTTCCGGATGAACGTCCGCGGGCTGAGCGAAGCGGTGCGAACGGCCGAGACCGTCCTGCTGCCGGGCGGGACGGCGATCCGCGTCCCCGCGGTGCCGGCGTTGGCCCTGCTCAAGCTGCTGACCTGGTGGGACCGTCACGGTACGACCACCCGTGACGCGGTCGACCTCGCCGAAATGATCTCCTGGTACTCGTCGGGCACATACTTGGACCGCCTTTACGAAGAGGTGGAAGCGTTGGAAGCGAACGAATACGACCCGGCGCTCACCGGCGCTTGGCTGCTGGGGTCGCAGATGCCTGCGCTGCTCGACGGAGACGGACGAGAGGTGCTGCTCCGGATCGCCGAGGACCGGGACGCGTTGGGACGGCTGGCAGCCGACGCGCGGGCAGTCCGGGCGCCGCAACCGATGCTCGCGCTGGGCGCGGGTATCCGGGAGGCGGCCGGCAGGTGAGCGTCAGGCCGGGTGGCCGCCGATCCGGCTGGTCAGCTCGGCTGCCGTCGTCGCGACTTCGGCGGCGAGGTCCGGCCACGTCTCCGAGCACGGCTCCGCCGTGCAGTGGTGGCGCAAGGTGACGCTGATCGCGGCCAGCGGGCGGGCGCCGTGGTCGAAGACCGGGCAGGCGACCGAGGCGAAGCCGTCGGTGACGTGGCCGTCCTCGACCGACCAGCCGAGGCGGCGTTCCGCGGTGAGCGTGCGGCGCAGTTCGGCCAGCGTGCGCGGGCCGCGGCCGGTGCGGAGGACGAACGCCGAGGCCGCGGGGAACAGCGCGCGGACGTGCGGGGCCGGCAGGTGCCGCAGGATCGCCCGGCCGGACGCGGTCAGCTGGGCCGGCAGCCGGACGCCGACCTCGGTCACCAGCGTCTCCGGCCGGGCCGGGCGTTCCTTGATCAGGTACAGCGACTCGTTGCCGTGCAGGACGCCCAGGTGGGCGGTGTGGCCGACGCGGTCGACGAGCTTGCGCAGCAACGGCCCGGCCAGGCGTTCCAGGGGGTCGTGGCGCAGGTAGGCCGACCCCAGCTCGAAGGCGGCGATGCCCAGGCCGTACCGGCGTTCCGCGGGCAGGTGCACGACGAAACCGGCCGCCTCCAGCTCGTTGAGCAGGTGGTACGTCGTCGAGCGGGGGAGTCCCGCCTCCCGGGCGATGGCCGCCGCGGTGACCGGGCCCGGGCGGGTCGCCAGCAGGCGCAGCACCGCCAGCCCGCGGCGCAGCGCCGGGACCTCACTGCTCTCGCCCATGCGCCGAGCTTACGTCTGGGATACCAGACAGAACCACCCGTTGAGGCATCCCACCAGCGGGAAGGACGAGGTCCAATGAGGCCATGCCGGAAAAAGTGCTCCTGGGCCCCGAACCCCTGACCGCCGCCCAGGTCGTCGACGTCGTCCGGGGCCACGCGCCCGTCGGGCTCACGGACGCCGCCGAGAAGAACCTCGCCGCGACGCGCCAGCACATCGAGAACCTCGCCCACGCCGTCACGCCCACCTACGGCGTCTCGACCGGCTTCGGGGCGCTCGCCACCCGCCACATCCCCGTCGAGAGCCGGACCGCGCTGCAGCGCAGCCTGATCCGCTCGCACGCCGCCGGCGCCGGGCCCGCCGTCGAGCCCGAGGTCGTCCGCGCGCTGATGCTGCTGCGGCTGCGCACCCTCGCCAGCGGCTACACCGGCGTTCGGCCGGGCACCGCGCAAACGCTTGCGGCCCTGCTCAACGCCGACATCACGCCGGTCGTCCACGAATACGGCTCGCTCGGCTGCTCCGGCGACCTCGCGCCGCTGGCCGCCGTCGCGCTCGCGCTCATGGGCGAGGGCGAAGTGACGTACCGCGGCGAAGTGATGAAGGCGGAAGAAGCGCTGAAGCACGCCGGGATCGAGCCGGTCGTCCTCGCCGAAAAGGAGGGCCTGGCGCTCACCAACGGCACCGACGGCATGCTCGGCATGCTCCTGCTCGCCGCCGCCGACCTGCACAAGCTCTTCGACATCGCCGACCTCACCGCCGCGATGAGCGTCGAGGCCCTGCTCGGCACCGACCGCGCGTTCGCCGCCGACCTCCAGGCCCTGCGCCCGCACCCCGGGCAGGCGAAGTCTGCCGCCCGGATGTGGCAGGCGCTGCAGGGCTCGAAGATCGTCGAAAGCCACCGCGGCCCGGACTGCAACCGCGTCCAGGACGCCTACTCGCTGCGCTGCGCCCCGCAGGTCCACGGCGCCGCGCGCGACAGCCTGACCCACGCCGAGCTCGTCGGCGAGCGCGAGCTGATGTCCGCTGTGGACAATCCGGTCGTCCTCGCCGACGGCCGCGTCGAGTCCAACGGCAACTTCCACGGCGCGCCCGTCGCCTACGTGCTCGACTTCCTGGCCATCCCGATCGCCGACGTCGCCAGCATCGCCGAGCGCCGCACCGACCGGATGCTCGACAAGGCGCGCTCGCACGGCCTGCCGCCGTTCCTGGCCGACGACCCCGGCGTCGACTCCGGCCACATGATCGCCCAGTACACCCAGGCCGCCGTGGTCAGCGAGCTCAAGCGGCTCGCCGTCCCGGCGTCGGTCGACTCCATCCCGAGCAGCGCCATGCAGGAGGACCACGTCTCCATGGGCTGGTCGGCCGCGCGGAAGCTGCGCAAGGCCGTCGACGGCCTGACCACCGTCCTCGCCATCGAGCTGCTCACGGCGGCCCGGGCGCTGGACTTCCGCGCGCCGCTGGAGCCGTCGCCGGTCACCGGCGCGGTGCGCGACCTGCTCCGCACGAAGGTCGCGGGCCCCGGCCCCGACCGGCACCTGGCGCCGGAAATCGCGGCCGCCGAAGAACTCGTCCGCTCCGGCGCCGTCCTCGACGCCGCCCGTCTGGAGGTCTGATGTCCCGCGTCGTCCGTGCCGCCCGCGGCACCCAGCTCACCGCCAAGTCGTGGCAGACCGAAGCCGCGCTGCGGATGTTCCACAACAACCTCGACCCCGACGTCGCCGAGCGCCCCGAAGACCTGGTCGTCTACGGCGGCACCGGCAAGGCCGCCCGCAACTGGGCCAGCTTCGACGCGATCACCCGCGAACTGACCACTTTGGACGCCGACGAGACGCTGCTCGTCCAGTCCGGCAAGCCGGTCGGCGTCTTCCGCACGCACGAATGGGCGCCGCGGGTGCTGATCGCGAACTCGAACCTGGTCGGCGACTGGGCGACCTGGCCGGAGTTTCGCGGCCTGGAAGCCCAGGGCCTGACGATGTACGGGCAGATGACCGCGGGCTCGTGGATCTACATCGGCACCCAGGGCATCCTGCAGGGCACGTACGAGACGTTCGCCGCCGTCGCGAAGAAGAAGTTCGGCGGGTCGCTTCGTGGAACCCTGACCGTCACCGCGGGTCTCGGCGGCATGGGTGGCGCGCAGCCCCTCGCCGTCACCATGAACGACGGCGTTGCGCTGGTCATCGAGTGCGACCCGCAGCGTGCGCACCGCCGTGTCGAGACGCGCTACCTCGACGAGGTCGCCGACGACCTCGACGACGCCATCGCCCGCGTCACCAAGGCCAAGCAGGAAAAGCGCGCGTTGTCCGTCGGTGTCGTCGGCAACGCGGCCGAGGTGCTGCCGGAGCTCCTGCGCCGGAACGTCGAGGTCGACATCGTCACCGACCAGACGTCCGCGCACGACCCGCTGTCCTACCTGCCCAAGGGCGTCGGCGTCGACGACTGGCACGACTACGCGGCCAAGAAGCCCGACGAGTTCACCGACCGCTCGCGCGAGTCGATGGCCGACCACGTCGAGGCCATGCTCGGCTTCCTCGACCGCGGCGCGGAAGTGTTCGACTACGGCAACTCCCTGCGCGGCGAGGCCAAGCTCGGCGGCTGCGAGCGCGCGTTCGACTTCCCCGGTTTCGTGCCCGCCTACATCCGCCCGCTGTTCTGCGAGGGCAACGGCCCGTTCCGCTGGGCCGCGCTGTCCGGCGACCCCGAGGACATCGCCGCGACCGACCGCGCGATGCTGGACCTGTTCCCGGAGAACGAATCCCTCGCCCGCTGGATCCGCCTCGCCGGCGAACGCGTGGCGTTCCAGGGGCTGCCCGCCCGGATCTGCTGGCTCGGCTACGGCGAACGCCACCTGGCCGGCCTGCGGTTCAACGAGATGGTGGCCGGCGGCGAGCTGAAGGCGCCGGTCGTCATCGGCCGCGACCACCTCGACTCCGGCAGCGTCGCCTCGCCGTACCGCGAGACCGAGGGCATGGCCGACGGCTCCGACGCGATCGCGGACTGGCCGCTGCTCAACGCCCTGGTCAACACGTCCTCCGGGGCGAGCTGGGTGTCGATCCACCACGGCGGTGGCGTCGGCATGGGCCGGTCCATCCACGCCGGGCAGGTCAGCGTCGCCGACGGGACTCCGTTGGCCGCGCAGAAGCTGGAGCGCGTGCTCACCAACGACCCCGGCATGGGCGTCATCCGGCACGTCGACGCCGGGTACGACCGCGCGGCCGACGTCGCCGACGAGCGGGGTGTGCGCGTCCCGATGCGGGAGCAGGCGTGACGGCTTCGGGCCTGCTGGCCGAGATCGGCGACGTCGGGCGCGACCCCAAGCGCGGCGGCTACTCGCGGCACGGCTTCGACGCGCCCGAGCACGACCTGCGTGAGTGGTTCGTCGAGCGCGCGCTGGGGCTCGGGCTGGACGTCGAGACCGACCGCAACGGCAACATCTGGGCGTGGTGGGGGCCGCCGGGGCGCAACGCCGTGGTCACCGGTAGCCACCTCGACTCGGTGCCGGGCGGCGGCGCGTTCGACGGCCCGCTCGGCGTGGTGAGCGCGCTGACCGCCGTCTCGGACTTGCAGGCCAAGGGCTTCCGGCCGCGCCGGCCGCTCGCCGTCGTGGTGTTCGCCGAGGAAGAGGGTGGTCGCTTCGGCGTGCCGTGCCTGGGGTCGCGGCTGCTCACCGGCACGATCGACGCCGACAGGGCGCGCGGCCTGCGGGACGCCGACGGCGTGACGTTCGCCGAGGCGGCCGCGAAGGCGGGTGTCGACCCGGCTCGGATGGGCCCGGACGCCGAGCGGCTCGACCGGATCGGGCACTTCCTCGAACTGCACGTCGAGCAGGGCCGCGGGCTGATCGACCTCGGCGCGCCGGTAGCCGTCGGCAGCACGGTGATCGCGCACGGGCGGTGGCGGTTTTCCTTCGCGGGGCAGGGGAACCACGCCGGGGCGACGCTGCTCGCCGACCGCGCCGACCCGATGCTGCCCGCCGCCGCGACGGTGACGGCCGTCCGGCGGCTGGCCGCGAAGGTGCCGGACGCGCGGGCGACCGTCGGCCGGCTCGTGCCGACCCCCGGCGGGACCAACGTCATCGCGTCCACAGTGGACCTATGGTTGGACGCGCGGGTGCCCGGCGAGGGCACGCCGGGGCTGGTCGCCGAGATCAGCCGTGCGGCTGCGGAGGCGGCCGCGGCGGAGGGCTGCCGGGTCGCGGTGACGCGCGAGTCCTATTCGGACGACGTCGTGTTCGACGACGGCCTCCGGCGCGACCTCGGCGCGTGGCTCGGCGTTCCGCCGGAGCTGCCGACCGGCGCCGGCCACGACGCGGCCATCCTCGCCGGGTTCGTCCCGGCCGGGATGCTCTACGTGCGCAACCCGACCGGCATCAGCCACTCGCCGGAGGAGTTCGCCGAGGCCGACGACGTCGAAGCCGGCGCGGCGGCGCTGGCCACGGCCCTGGAACGGCTCGCGCAGTGACCTCCGACCCGCGGGGGCGCCCCCCGGTTCCAGCCTATCGCGCGGCACCGACAGTTTTCTGGTGCGAGCAAGCTTGGCTGCCCGGCGGGATCGCGTCCTCGGTGCGCATCGACGTCGCCGGCGGCCGGATCACCGGCGTGGCACCCGGGTCGCCGCGGTCCGGGACGGTGCTCGGCGGGCTGACGCTGCCGGGCTTCGCGAACGGCCACTCGCACGCCTTCCACCGCGCGCTGCGGGGCCGGACGCACCACGAGCGCGGCACGTTCTGGACGTGGCGCGAGCGGATGTACGCCCTGGCCGCGCGGCTCGACCCCGACACGTACTACCGGCTGGCCCGCGGCGTCTACGCGGAGATGGTGCTCGGCGGGTACACGAGCGTCGGCGAGTTCCACTACCTGCACCACGCGCCCGGCGGGAAGCCGTACGCCGACCCGAACGCGATGGGGGAGGCGCTGCGGCAGGCCGCGGCCGACGCCGGGGTCCGGCTGACGCTCCTGGACACGTGCTACCTGGCCGGCGGCATCGGCGTCGAACCGGACGAGGTGCAGCGGCGCTTCTCCGACGGCTCGGCGTCGGCGTGGGCTTCGCGGGTGGCCGCGCTCAAGGAAGACGAGCTGTTCCGGGTGGGTGCGGCGATCCATTCGGTGCGCGCGGTGCCGGCCGATCAACTGTCGCTTGTGGACAGCGCGCGGGTCGTGCACGTCCACCTGTCGGAGCAGCGGGCCGAGAACGAGCAGTGCCAGGCCGCCTACGGCTGCACGCCCACCGAGCTCCTGGACGACCGCGGGGTGCTGACCGAGCGCTTGGTCGCCGTGCACGCCACACACCTGACGACGTCGGACATCGACCGGCTGAGCGGAGCGCGCGCGTGCTTCTGCCCGACCACCGAACGCGACCTCGGCGACGGCATCGGCCCGGCCCGCGCACTGCGGGACGCCGGGGTGCGGCTCAGCATCGGCAGTGACAGCAACGCCGTCGTCGACGCCTTCGAGGAGACCCGCGCGCTGGAGCTGGACGACCGGCTGGCCAGCGAAGAACGCGGCCGGTTCAGTGCCGAGGAGCTCCTCGAAGCGGGCACGGACCACGCCGCGATCGGCTGGGCCGAGGTCGGCGCGCTCGCCGAGGGGGCGGGCGCGGACTTCGTCACCGTCGCCCTGGATTCGGTGCGGACGGCCGGGATCGAGCCGTCGGGGGTCGTGTACGCGGCTTCCGGCTCGGACGTCCGGCACGTCGTCGTCGCCGGCCGCGAGGTCGTCCGGGACGGTGCGCACCTGCTCGTCGACCGACCGGAAACCGTTCTGGCGAAGGAGATCGAGGCACTGTGGCAGTCCTGATCACGGGGATCGGCGAACTCACCACCAACGACCCGGCGCTGGGCCGGCTTTCCGACGCGGCCCTGGTGCTGGACGGCCCGCGCGTCGCCTGGGCGGGTCCGGCGGCGAGCGCACCGGCGGCCGACGAACGCGTCGACGTCGGCGGCCGCGCGGTGCTGCCCGGCTGGGTCGACAGCCACACGCACCTCGTCTTCGCCGGTGACCGCACCGCCGAGTTCGAGGCGCGGATGGCCGGAAAGCCCTACACCGCCGGGGGAATCGCGATCACGGTCGGCGCGACGCGGGAGGCGTCCGACGAGCAGCTGGCGGCGAACCTGCGGCACCACGTCGACGAGGCGGCCCGGCAGGGGACGACCTGCCTGGAGACGAAGACGGGCTACGGGCTGACCGTCGCGGACGAAGCCCGCAGCGCCCGGATCGCCGGCGAGGTGGCCGACGAGGTCACCTTCCTCGGCGCGCACCTGGTCCCGCCCGGCGCCGACGCCGAGTCCTATGTGGACCTGGTCTGCGGCGAAATGCTCGACGCGGTGGCGGAAAGCGTGCGCTGGGCGGACGTCTTCTGCGAGACCGGTGCCTTCGACGAGGCCCAGTCGGCGCGGGTGCTGAAGGCCGCCGCCGAGCGCGGGCTCGGTCTGCGGGTGCACGGCAACCAGCTCGGCGAGGGGCCCGGCGTCCGGCTGGCGGTGGAACTCGGCGCGGCGAGCGTCGACCACTGCACGTACCTTTCGGACACCGACGTCGAGGCGCTGGCCGCGTCCGAGACGGTGGCGACGTTGCTGCCCGCCTGCGATTTGTCGACCCGGCAGCCCCTGGCGCCGGCGCGGCGGCTGCTCGACGCGGGCGCGACGGTCGCGCTGGCCAGCAACGCCAACCCGGGCAGCTCGTACACGACGTCGATGGCGTTCTGCGTCGCGACGGCGGTGCTCCAGATGCGCATGACGATCGAGGAGGCGGTCTGGGCCGCGACGGCGGGCGGGGCGAAGGCGCTGCGCCGTGACGACGTGGGCGTGTTGCGGCCCGGCGCGCGGGCGGACGTCCACGTGCTCGACGCGCCTTCGGTGACGCACCTGGCTTACCGGCCGGGCGTGCCGCTGACCCGCGCGGTGTGGCGGGCCGGGGTTAAAGTGGCAGGGTGAACGGCGTGCACGTCGGCGCGTAGCTGTCGTCGAGGGCGTGGAGGATCAGCCCGGTGACGTTCGGGTCGATCGCCTGGCCGAGGTGGCCCGACAGATCGGACGGGCAGAAGTCCTGCAGCACGATGTCCGTCGTGCCCGGCTCGCCGAGGATGCCGCTCGTGTACGGCGTCACGACCTCGTCGTACTTGCTCACGATGCTCGTGTACGCCGGGCCGGCGACGTGGACGCCGCCGCGGGCGAGGTCGTCCAGGAACGCCGAGGGGGCCAGGTACTCCGAGCACGCGCCGCACGCCGTGCGCAGGACCGCGGCGAGGCCGGGCACGGACGTGAGCAGGGCCTTGGCCAGCGCGTCGAGGCCGCCGAGCGTCGTCCCGCGGTAGTTGGCGCCGAAGCCGACGAAGTGGGCGACCTTGGCGGCGCCACCGCCGAACTTCAGGTAGTACGCCGGCATCGTGCTGCCTTCGGAGTGGCCGACGATGTCGACTTTCGCCGCTCCGGTCGTGGAGCGGACGCGGTCGACGAACCGGCCGAGCTGCGCCGCGCTGTCCCGCATGGACGCGAGCCCGCCGACACCCGGGCCGAGGACGCCGGTGCCGTACGTCAGCGAGAAGACGCAGTAGTCCTGGGCGGCGATCTTCGGCGCGTGGAAGAACCAGTTGACGGTGTCGTTCGCGCCGAGGCCGTGCACCAGCACGACGGGCTCCGGGTGCGCGGCCGACGGACGGCAGCCCCAGTCGTTCCAGCCGCTGCTCGGTGCCGCTTCGGCGATCGACGGCGCGACCGCGCCGAAGGTGAGCGCCGCGGCGAGCACGGCCAGGGTTCGCTTGACACCGCCGTTGGTGACCCGCATTCCGTTGCCTCCAGTTACCCGTCAGTACGTGACGCAGATCATGATCGGTCACATTCCGCTGGAGACGACCTGGGAAAACGCTCAGAGTTGCCCGGCGTTCGTTGTGACGGGTGACAACGACGGTCGGCGCGCAATTACCGCGATCCCGGCCACCGCGATCAGCCCGCAGAGCCACGCGAACCAGTCGCCGAAGCGGGCGTACGGCGTCTTGCCCGGCCCGATCGGGAGGTCGGCAACGACGACGGTGAACGGGCGTCCGCCGGTGTGGGCGTCGGCCAGGACGCGGCCCTGGGCGTCCGAGAGCATCGGTGTCCCGCGGGCCGCGCTCCACGCCACCGAGAAGCCGTTCTCGACGCCGCGGATCAGCGCCGTGCGGCTGTGCGCCCAGCCGTCGACGTCCTCGTCGGACGCCGGGATGAGCACCAGGCCGGTGCCGGCCTCGCCGTAGTCGCGGCTGGGGTCGGCGAAGTTGACGTCCATGCACACCATCAGCCCGACTCCGGCGAGGTTCGCGAGCTGGGTGCCGGAGGCGAGGTTCGGCGAATCCCCGTTGTGCCACTTGCGGTATTCGACCGGCGGGCCCGACGGCGGGATCGCCAGCGCGGCGTTGAACCGCCCGTCCGGGGTCGTGTCGATGACGCCGGTGACGACGTCGAGGTTCCGGCTGCGGGCGACTTCGGTGAAGGCGTCGACGAGCCGCGGCCGGCTGGTCTGGTCCACCGCGAAAGCGGCTTCCGGCAGCACGACGGCTTGGACGCCCTCCGGCACCCGTTCGATTTCGTTCACATAGGCCTGCACGGTGGTCCGGCCCTCGAGCGTGCCGACGTCGGCCGCCCAGGGACCCTTGTCCATGGCGATCAGGGCGACCCGCGTCGACGGCCCGGCCAGGGGTGGTGTGGTCCAGACGACGAGACCGGCCAGCACCGCGGCGGTCACGACCAGCCCGGCCACTCGTGCGAGGCCGCGGACCCGTGGGGCGAGCGCGGCGGCGACGGCGGCCGGGACGAACAGGACCAGGAATTCGACCCCCCAGCCGCCGGTCACCGTGGCGAGCCGCAGCACGGCCGGCCGGTCGGCCTGGGTCGTCATCAGCGTGTCCATCACGCCGGTCGGGTTGAGCAGCGAAACGACGTAGAGCACGACTGTCCACAACGCCGGTGCGGCGATCGCCGCGAGCAAGCCGTGGCCCCGGCGGACCAGCAACCGGAACAGGCCCGTGGCCAGGGCGAACAGCAGCGCGCTGCCGCCGAGGATCGCGATCGCGGCGGGACGCGGGACCGACAGCGAGTGCCAGAAGTAGCTCCAGCTGCCGGCGCTGCCCGCGAGGTAGGCGGCGAACGCGCACGCCATCGCCGCCGCGCCGGGCACGCGGGGCGCGAGCAGCAGGATCGGCAGGGGTGCCGCCCAAGCGAGTTCGGGCACCGGAGCCAAGCCGGTGCCGAAGAAGAACAGCACTGCCGACCCGACGGTCGCGACGACCGCCCACCCCAGCTTGTTCATCGTGGCCCCTTTCGCCCGGTTTCGAGGATTTCAGGTGGGGTGGGCGGGCACATTGCGGTGAACCACCGAGTCTTGGTGGGGTTTTCCTCACCCCGGTTCACGGAGAGTTCAGTAAGCCGTCACACGACAGGGATCGGAGCCGTCCCTGTCGATCAGTAGCGTTGCTAACGAACAGCAACGAAAGTGGGCCGCCCATGGACTTCTCGCTGATCGTGCTGGTGGTGATCGTCGCCGCGCTGGCCTTCGACTTCACCAACGGCTTCCACGACACCGCCAACGCGATGGCCACCTCCATCGCCACCGGGGCCCTCAAACCGAGAGTCGCCGTCGCCGTCTCGGCCGTCCTGAACCTCGTCGGCGCGTTCCTCTCGGTCGAGGTCGCGAAGACGATCTCCGGCGGGATCGTCGACGACACGAAGGTGACACCGGTGATCATCTTCGCCGGGCTCGTCGGCGCCATCGTGTGGAACCTGGTGACCTGGCTGATCGGGCTGCCGTCGAGTTCGTCGCACGCGCTGTTCGGCGGGCTGATCGGCGCGACCTGGATCGCCTCGGGCTCCGACGCCGTCCACTTCGGGAAGGTCGTCGAGA
The DNA here is from genome assembly GCF_053586895.1 of Amycolatopsis sp. NPDC003731. NCBI lineage: Bacteria > Bacillati > Actinomycetota > Actinomycetes > Pseudonocardiales > Pseudonocardiaceae > Amycolatopsis > Amycolatopsis sp. NPDC003731. Next base: position 15,703 of record NZ_JBSFNC010000093.1, read on the forward strand.
AGGTGCTGATCCCGGCGCTCGCCTCGCCGATCGTCGCCGGGATCGTCGCGACGCTGGGCACCTTCCTCGTCTACCGGATCACCGCGCGCGCGAAGCAGGACACGGTCGGCCGGACCTTCAAGGCCGGCCAGATCGCGTCGGCGTCGCTGGTGTCCCTCGCGCACGGAACGAACGACGCGCAGAAGACCATGGGCGTCATCACGCTGACGCTGATCGCGTCCGGCTCGCTCGCGCCGAACTCCGGCCCGCCGATCTGGGTGATCCTGACCGCCGGCCTCGCGATCGCGCTCGGCACCTACCTCGGCGGCTGGCGGATCATCCAGACGATGGGCAAGAAGCTCACCGAAATCCAGACGCCGCAAGGGTTCGCGGCGGAGACCAGCGCCGCGGCGGTCATCCTCACCTCGGCCCACCTCGGCTTCGCGCTGTCGACCACGCACGTCTGCTCGGGTGGCATCATCGGCTCCGGCCTCGGCCGCAAGCTCGCCGAAGTCCGCTGGGGCGTCGCGGGCAAGATGGTCGTCGCCTGGGCACTGACGCTGCCCGCCGCGGCGATCGTCGGCGCCGTCGCCGCCGAGGTCTCGACGCTCGGCACCTGGGGCACCGTGCTGGTGGGCCTGGCCGGCGTCGTCGTCGCCCTCGGCATCTACCTCGCGTCGAAGCGCAACCCGGTCGGCGCCCACTCCATCACCGACTCCGAGCCGGCCGCCCAGCCGGCCAACGCCTGAGGAGCGCCGTGCACATCGATTGGGGTTCCCTCGGTCTCGTCTTCCTCGTCGCGCTGGGCGCGGTCGTCGTCCTGACGAGCCTGTTTTCGTTCGGCGTGGTCGGGCTTTCGCAGCGCGACTCGGCCCGCGCGGCGGGCGGCTCGGGTTCCGCCCCGCTGGCCGGAGCGGTCATCTGTTTCGCGCTCTGCGCGGCGATCGTCGGCTACGGGATCTACTTGATCGTCGCCTGAACGCGGTCCCGGAACCCCTCCGGCAGGCCGGCGAGCATCGGCTTGAGCGTTGCCCGCCGCGCCTCACTGAGGTGGGTCAGCAGGTCGAGCGCCGGCGCCCAGAGGTCTTCATCGGCGCCGGCGGCGGTGACCAGCCGCCCGAGCCGGTGCGCCGGAAGCAGGCCGACGACGTGATCGATGCGGCGTTTGTCGTCGAGCACGAAGGCGATCCGCAGCAGCGACGGGTCGTCGATCTGTTCGAGGGCCCGCCGCACGGTGAGGTCGGGCAGGTGCCCGACGAACCGGCCGAGGGTGATCCAGTCCTCCTTGCGCGCGAGTTCCCCGGCGACGGCGAGGACGGTGTCCAGCGGGATCCGGCTGATGATCGCGCTGGCCCGCCGCGGATCGAGCTCCGCGGCGACCTCGGCGAGGAAGTGCGGACTGAGCCGCTTGGCGACATCGACGCCCCGCCCGACGTCGACCAGCCCGGCGATCCGGGCGCACAGAAGCGGGCCGAACACTTTCTCGGCAATCTTGGCGAGCACCCCGACGGGCACGACCCGAGCGGCCAGAGCCATCCGCTGCAGGGCGGCGGCGTTGGCGTCGAAGAGTGTGTCGGTGACCTGCTCGCGGAAGGCCTGCAGATCGTCGGCATCGACGCGGGCGAGGTATGCGAGGCGCGCGGGCTCGACGTCGAGGACGCGGGCCAGCTTGAGGATCTCGGCCTCGGCTGCGTAGTTTGCCGCGGTGGGTTTGTCGGGTGTCACAGGCCCACGGCCTTCCGGACGGCGCCGCGCAGCAGGGCGGGGACGTACCGAAGGCCTTCTTCGCCTGCTTCGGCGAGCGCTTTCGCTTGCCGCCTGCGCGCGTCGCGCAGGGCGTTGGCGAGGTTCTGCCGCTCGTGCTCTTCGAGGGCCTCGATGCCTTCGGGGAGATAGCCGCCCAACTGATCGGCGAGTGTGCGCTCGGCCATGGTGGATCATCATGCAACACAGTGGGCGCGGCTGCTCGGATATGTGCGTCGAGACGCCCACCGCCCGTGTCGGGGAGGGGCTGCCGTTCGTGTCGGGCGGGCTGCCCGCGGTTCGTGTCGGCGAGAGGCCTGCCTGCCGTCCATGCGGGCGGGGATGCCCGCCGTCCTTGGCGGCGAGTGTCCGCCCTGTGTGGGCGTGCTGCGTGACGGAGCGATGCTCGCGGTTGTGAGCACTGCTCTCGCTTTGAGGGGTAGCGGTGCTCAGCTTTGAGAGCACTGCTCTGTTACGAGAGCGCCGCTCTCGCCGGACATGCAGTTGGTGCTCACAATCGAGAGCACTGCTCTCGTGTGTCGGCATGCGCTGGGGCTTAGCGGTGCGTAGCGGCATGCACTGGTGGTGCGTGCCGCCCACAGCCGCGGTCGGCGGCTGGTGTTTGGGCGCGGTTTGTCTTCGATTCGGTGCGGTGCTCCGAATCGAGAGCACTGCTCACTTCGTCGTCGTGAGCGGTGCGCAGATTCGAGAGCAGTGCTCACGAAAGTGCTCCGCGTTCGCGCTGTCCCGGGCGCTGACGCCGCGGTCGTCGGCAAGTCTCGACGGTTGACTTTCGGCAGTGGTCGACCGTCGTCGCGGCTTGTAGCTTCGGATTCGTGCGGACGGTGACGAAGCGTAGGTGGCAGGTGGCGCTCGATGTTGCCCTCGGGTTGTTCCTCGCCTTCACCGTTGTCGTGGGGACGCTCGATGCCCGTTCCTACGCGGAGCTGGTCGGTGGCCTTCTCGTCGTCGCCGGCTCCGTTGTGACCGCTCGGCGGTATCCCGCCCTCTCGCTCGGCATTGCCCTGGCGGGCGCGCTGGCCGTTCCGTTCCCCTACGGTGACCACGTTCCCGTGTGGGTCGTCTTCGTCCTCGTCGCCATGAGCTACCAAGCCGGGCTGCGGATGCCCCGGGCGCGGCCCGGGATTCTGACCGGCACTGCCGTTGCGATCCTCGGGCTGCCGATCGCCCTCGTCTTCGGGCCGGACGGGCTGGGGGACTGGGCGGCTATGGTCGCGATCCTCGTCTTCGCCGGGCTGTCGCCGTGGCTGCTCGGCCGGTACGTGCGGGTCCGCGGTGAGCTGGCCCGCACGGGCTGGCGCCGGGCCGAGGAAATGGAGAGCCGGCAGCGGCTGGTCGCCGAGCAGGCTCGGCTGCGGGAGCGTGCGCGGATTGCCAGCGACATGCACGACTCGCTCGGGCACGAGCTGAGCCTGATCGCCGTCCGGGCCGCCGCTCTGGAGGTTGCGAGCGGGCTCGACGACGCCCAGCGCGACGCCGCCGCGCAACTGCGGACCAGTGCCGCGACCGCGACCGAGCGGTTGCGGGAGATCATCGGCGTGCTGCGGGAAGACGCCGCGCCGGTCGAGCCGGTGCAGGGGGATCTCGGCGAGCTGATTGCTCGGGCACGAGCGTCCGGGTTGCTGATCGAGTCCACAGTCGACACTGCGGACGCGCCGCCGATGGTGGCTCGTGCCGCCTACCGCGTCGTGCAGGAAGCTTTGACGAACGTCGCGAAGCACGCTCCGGGCGCCGCCGTCACGGTTCGGGTGACCAGGTCCGGCGCGCGGACCGATGTCAGTGTCGTCAACGCGGCGCCGCCCGCCGGGCCGTTGCCTGGGGCCGCTTCCGGGCACGTCGGGCTGATCGGGCTGCGCGAGCGCGTCCGGCTCGTCGGTGGCACGCTCCGGGCCGGGCCCGACGCCGCCGGTGGGTTCGGTGTTGCCGCGATGCTGCCGCACGGAGCCGAGCCGGCCGAACTGGGCGCTTCTCCGGATGACGATGGCGAGCCGTCGACGTCGGCCCGGGCCCTCGAGCTGGCCCGGCGGGATGTGCGGCGCAGCCTGATCCAGGCGGTCGCCGTCCCGCTCGGGCTGTTCGCGATCGTGCTCGGGGTCGCCGGGATCGCGTTCCTGTACCTGTGGAACTCGTCGGAACTGCCGCCCGGCGTCTACGAGCGGCTGCGGATCGGGCAACCGCGGGCCGAGGTCGCGCCGCAGCTGCCCGAGCGCGAGCGCGTCGCCCGCCCGAACCGGGGCGAGCCGCCGTTGCCGGCCGTGCCCGGGGTCGCCTGCGAGTACTACGGCACGGGGAGGTCGTGGCTCGACAACGACTACGCCGCCTACCGGCTGTGTTTCGCCGGTGGGAGACTGGTCGCCAAGGACAGGTTCGCCGAGGGGGCATCGTGATCAGGGTCGTGCTGGCCGACGACGAAGCGATGATGCGGGCGGGGGTGGCGGCGATCCTCGCCGCGGACGCGGAAATCGAGGTCGTCGCCGAAGCCGCCGACGGCCGTTCGGCCGTCTCGCAGGTCCTCGCCACGCACCCCGACGTCGTGCTGCTGGACATCCGCATGCCGGGACTGGACGGCCTCGGCGCGGCCGCCGAGATCCGGCGGCTGCTGCCCGCGACCGGCGTCATCATGCTGACGACCTTCGGCGAGGACGACTACATCGAGCGCGCCCTGAGCCTGGGCGCGGGCGGATTCCTGCTCAAGTCGGGCGACCCGCGTGAGCTGCTGGCCGGCGTGCACGCCGTCGCGGGCGGGGCCGCGTTCCTCTCGCCGAAGGTGGCGCAGCGGGTGATCGCCCGGCTTTCCGGCGGACAGCTGGCGCGTGCGGCCGCGGCCCGCGGGCGGATCGCCGCACTGACCCCGCGTGAGCGGGAAGTGCTGACCCTGCTGGGTTCCGGACTGTCCAATGCGGACATCGCGGCGAAGATGTTCGTCGTCGAGGGCACGGTGAAGGCGCACGTGAGCACCATCCTGACCCGGCTCGGCGCGAAGAACCGGGTCCAGGCGGCGATCACGGCGTACGAGGCGGGGCTGGTCGGGGGAGACGCGGCGGCGCCCACCCCGTGATCCCCGCGCCGACGCGGGCCGTGGCCCTGGCCGGCAGGCCCTTCAGCAGGGCCGTGCGCAAGGTGGTCGCGACCGGGTTGGTCAGCTGCGGGCCGAGCTTGCCCATCCGGACCGACTCGCGGACGACGTGCTGGCTGCGGGGCCGTCGCTGCCGGTCGTAGTGCACGAGAGCGGTGTCGATGTCCTGTGTGGACACGGCGTGGGCGAGCACGACGGCGTCCTCGATGGCCTGGCAGCCACCCTGGCCGAGGAACGGCGGCATGGCGTGCGCGGCGTCGCCGAGCAGCACGACCCGGCCGCGCGTGTAGGTGGGCAGCGGCGTGCCGAGGTAGTAGAGGTCGTGGTGCAGCACGGCTTCGGCCGGGGTGGCGGCCAGGAGGGCCGGGATCGGGTCGTGCCAGCTCCGGAAGGCCGGTTCGAGGTCGGACCGGCGGGTGCCCGGCGCGGCGAGGGCCGAGATCCACCAGTAGACGTCGCCGCCGGTCAGCGGCAGGACGCCGACCTCGGTGCCGCGGTCGAAGCTCGTGCTCAGCCCGGTGCCGGGGAGGTGCGCGACGCCGCGGAACGCCGTGCTGCCGGCGTAAACGGGCTCCGGGTGGTCCGGGAAGAGCGCGTGGCGGACCCGGCTGTGGATGCCGTCGGCCGCGACGACGACGTCGGCTCGCAGCTCTTCGCCGCCTACGCGGACCAGGCCGTCTTCGCGGACTTCGGTGACTTCTTCGCCGGTGCGCAAGCTCTCCGCGGGGACCGCGTCCCGGAGGGCGGCGATGAGGTCCCGCCGGTGGATCGCGCCGAGCGGCCGCCCGTGCCGGCGTTCGAACTCGGCGGCGTCGAAGCGGGTGATCCGGCGGCCGCGCCGGTCGCGGAAGCCGCCTTCCCGCTGCGGGGCCAGGCGGTCTCCGAGGTCGACGCCGAGTTCGTCGAGGCCGCGCTGGGCGTTCGGCCAGAGGGATATGCCCGCGCCGACGTCGCCGAACTCGGGTGCCTTCTCGAGGACGGTGACCGTCCAGCCGACCCGGTGCAGCCCCGCGGCCGCCGCCAGTCCGCCGATGCCGCCGCCGACCACTATCGCGTGCATGTCGCCTCCTCTACATCTGTAGAGGACTCTACACCTGTAGAGTGCGATGCGTGGAACGGGTTGACGTGATCGCCGACGCGGCGATCTCCGTGATCGCGGCGGAGGGCATGCGCGGGCTGACCCATCGGGCGGTGGATCGCGAGGCGGGGCTGCCGGTCGGGTCGACGTCGTACTACGCGCGCACGCGGGCGGCACTGCTGGAGCTGACGATCGCGCGGATCGTGGTGCTGGACCAGGCGCCGCCGCGGTCTTCGGGCTCGTTGGCGGAGTTCGTGGCGGGTTACGCGTTCGACGCGATCACTTCGGGACGGACGCGGATGCTGGCGCGGTACGAGTTCGCGCTGGAGGCCACGCGGCGGCCGGAACTGCGCGCGGTGTACGACGAGGGCGGGTTGCAGATCCGGCGCCAAGCGGCGGCCGCTCTGGAGGCGGCCGGGTCGCCGGCCCCCGAGCGGCACGCGAGGATCGTGGTGGACTGGATGGAGGGGACGATCTTCGGCGCGCTGGCGGGGACGGGCTCGCTGGCGCCGCCCGGCCTGGCCGAACTGGAAGCGAGCGCCCGGGAGATCCTCGCGGGAATCGGCGTGGAGTGACCTCGTGGCCGCGAGCCGGACGGATCACCCGGCTTCTCGTCCGGCCAGGTAAGTGCGGGTGGCGAGGGTGCGGGGATGGTCCGGTCCCAGCACCCGCACCTGGTCGGCGAGCAGTCCTTCGAGCTCCTCCGCGGCCCCGTCGGGATCGCCGGAGAGCACCCGCCAAGCGGCGAGATTGGTGCGGACGCTGTGGGTCTGCGGGTGGTCCCGGCCGAGAACCCGCAGGTGGTCGCGGAGAACTTGCTCCAGCTCTTCGACCGCGTCGGCGGGTTCGCCCGCTCGGCCCCGCAGATCGGCCAGGTTGATCCGGGTGATCAACGTGCGGGGGTGATCCGGGCCCAGCACCCGCAGCTGGTCGGCCAAGAGCTCCTGGGCCACTTCGGCAAGGTCGGCCGTGTCACCGGCGTCTCTGCGCATGGCCACGAGATTGCTGCGGGTGAGGAGGATCTGGGGGTGGTCCGGACCGAGCACCCGCAGCTGGTCGGCGAGTAGCTCCTCCAGGGCCCCGACGGCGCCGGTGAAGTCGTGTCCTTGCGCACGGCAGAACGCGATGTTGCCGCGGGTGACGAGGGTGAGGGGGTGGTCCGGACCGAGGAGCCGCACCTGGTCGGCGAGGAGCTCCTCGTAGGCCTGGGCGGCGGCCGCGAAGTCCCCGCTTTCCCCGCGCCAGTGGGCGAGGTTGCTCCGGGTGCTGAGCGTGTGGGGATGCGAGGGGCCCACCACGCGCAGGTGGTCGGCGAGCAGCTCCTCGAGCGCCTCGACAGCGGCGGCGGGATCGCCGGCGGCCCCTCGCCGGCCGGCGAGCTCGGCGCGGGTGCTGAGGGTGTGGGATGGTCCGGACCGAGGATCCGCAAGCGATCGGCCAGCAGCTCCTCGAGCGCTTCGACGGCGCCGGCGGGGTCACCGGCTTCGCCGCGCCACCGGGCGAGGCTGTTGCGGACGGTCAGTGTGCGCGGGTCGTCCGGCCCCAGCACGCGGCGATAGTCGGGCAGCAGTTCCTCGAGCATCCGGGCCGCACCGGCCGGGTCGCCGGCCTCACCCCGCCAGTAGGCGAGGTTGTTGCGGGTGATGAGGGTGGTCTCGTCGTCCGGGCCGAGGAGGCGCAGCTGGAGGTCGAGCAACTCGCCGAGCGCTTCGGCCGCGCCGGCCGGATCGCCGGCTTCTCCGCGCCGGGCGGCGAGGTTGGCTCTGGTGGTCAGGGTGTCGGGGTGGACCGGGCCGCAGAGCCGCAGCCGATCCGCGAGCAGCTCCTCGAGCACCTGGACGGCGCCGGTGGCATCTCCCGCCTCCCCGCGCCACGTGGCGAGGTTCGCGCGGGCGATGAGGGTGTCGGAGTGATCGGCGCCGAGATAACGGAGCGCGCGGTTGTGGAGCCGGGTGGCCGCGGCGATGGCCGATTCGAGCAGACCGGCCTCGCCGAGGCTCTCCACCGCGCGGAAGTTCAGCGGGTGCCCGGCCGGGTCCCAGAGCGCTTGCTCGGCGGTCTCCTGAAGGGCGACGGTGTTGGCGTGCAGGGCCCGGCGCAGTTCGTGGTCGTCTTCGATGCCGGGCCAGACGTCGGACAGCGCGTCCGCGGCGGCCCACGCCAAGTCGTCCAGGGCCTCTTCACCGAGTGAGTCACGAACGGCGCGCTGGACGAGCGCGTGTACCCGGACGGCGCGCTGGGGCTCGGCTGGATCCAGGGACAGCAGGCTGAACCGGTGCAGGAACTCCAGCCCGGCCTCGACCTGCCCGGCCGTGACCTCGCGCCCGAGGCGGTCGGCGAGGTGGTTCGCGACCGCCTCGGTGGTGAACGCCGCGAGCGGGATGCCGGCGGGATCGAGAAGCGCGCTGAGCTCCAGGACCGGCCGGGCGACACCGGCGGGCTCCAGCCGGTCGGCGGCGTCGATCGACACCGCCCAGGTCGCAGCGACGGTCTGTTCGTGCTCGTCCGGAAGCTCCTGCTCCTTCGGGAGCACGTCGCGCAAGGTCGTCCGGCGTTCGGCCAACCGTCCGCGGTAGCCGGCCGTGTCGAGCAGGGGCTTGTTGATCAGGTACGCGGCGGCCTGCGCGAGCGCCAGCGGTAGGTGCCCGAGGTCGTCCGCCAGGGCCGTCAGCTCCGCCTTCCCGCTGTCGGTGCGCGCGCGGTCCGGGAGCTTCTCGGTCAAGTAGCCGAGCCCTTCGGACGGCGTGTACAGGCCCACTTCGACGATCTGCCGCCGGTGCCCGCGCAGCGCGGCGTCACGGCGGCGGGTGGTCGTCAGGACCTGGCCGGAGGCCGAGTGCGGCGGCCACAGACCGGTCAGGTCGTCGGGCTGCTGGAGGTCGTCCAGGACGATCAGCCACCGGCGGGCGGTTTCGGCCAGCCAGCTCAGCAGCCGCCGCACCGCGCGTTCCGGCGCTGCCGGGTCCGCGCCGAGCAGATCCGCGGCGACGTCGGTGTAGGCCGCGATGATCGCGTCGCGGCTGCGCGCCGGAATCCACAGCACCAGGTCGACCGCGCCCGTGTCCCACGCGGTGTGGGCGTGGTCGGCGGCGACCTGGGTCTTGCCCACCCCGCCCAGCCCGGTGAGGACGCTCGTCGAGCCGGCGCCCGCCAGCTGCCCGGCGACGTCCCGGTGCCGGAACGCGTCGGCCCGGACCGGCACCGCGCCGAACAGCCGCCGCTCCTGCCGCGGGTCCGGTGTCCGGGGCCGCGGGGTGTTCTCCAGGAACTCCGTCAAGGTGTGGTGGTGGCCGCGAAGCCGCTTGAGCGTGGCTTCGAGGGACAGGTCGACCCCGTTGGCGCGCCCGACGGCGACGCAAGCCTTCGCGTACGCGGCGACCCGCTCCCACGGAGGGGCTTTCTTGAACTTGCCGGCCAACAGGTCCGAGAGAGAAGTCCTGGTCAGCGCGTTCTCGTAGTCCTGAACGCAGGCCAGCAGCTGCTTCTGCGACGGATTTCCGGCCGCTGCGAGCAGCTCGGCCAGTTTGGCGGCGAACCACTTCTGCGGACCCGTCTCTGCGTCCACCGGCCCTCCTGTTCCGGAACCGTCCGGATCCCGGACCCCGGAAATCCCGCCCACCAGCTCGGCAGCGTGGCCCATCCGGATCGCACCCGGATCGACCCTACCGAACGGCGCCGTCCCCCATCGTGGTCGACAGCACGCCGGTCACCACCACGAGGAGGAAAGTCATGCGCCGGTACCAGCCCCGCCCGTTGGTCCGCACGGTGCTCACCGGGATCGTCTCCGGAATCGTCCGCACCCTGCTCGACGTGCTCGTCCGCCACCTGGGCGGCTGACGAGGCCGGGTCCGGCCGAGGAGACTCGGCCGGCCCCGGACGTCAGGCGTCCCGGCGGCGCAGCACCGCCGTACCCGCCAGCAGCGCCACGGCGGCCCATGCCGCGCAGATCAGGAGACCCACCCAAGGCGCATACGGTGCCACCGTCATCGTGATCGGGTTCGGCTGTCCCGCCTCCACCATGGCGTTCACGCCCGCGATGCCCGGGAAGTACGGCATCGCCTCCGGCAGGCCCAGCGAGGCCACGATCAGCGGCAGCGGAACCAGCAGCACGATCACCGACACCAACGTCCCGGCCGCGCTGCGCAGCGCCCACGCCAATCCCGTGCACAGCAAGCCGAGCAGGGCGAAATAGCCGCCCATGCCCGTCGCTGTCGTGAAGCCCGCTTCGAGGGACGTCGGCAGGCCGTGGCCGTCCATCACCACGCGGGCCAGCACCATTCCCGCGCACGACAGCAGCACTCCGTACGCGAACAGCACCGGCAGGACCACCGCCGCCTTGGCCAGGGCCACGCGGGGCCGGACCGGGGTCCACAGCAGCGTCGAACGGATTCCGCCGCCCGCGTACTCGCTCGTCACGAACAGCGTCGCCAAGGCGATCACCGCGAACTGGGCCAGGTAGAAACCTCCGCCCAGGGCGATCGTGTGGGCGCCCTGGGGCTGGTCGCCGATGCGCTGGGCGATGGCCGACACCGTGCTGTAGAACAGCATCAGCGCCGTTCCGCCCACCAGGCACCACCAGGTCGCGCGGACCGACCAGAACTTCGTCCACTCCGCCGCCACCGCGCCCGGCAGGCCGCCTCCTCGCACTTCCACTGCCGCCGTCATGCCGAAACCCCGTATTCCACCGAAGAAGCCGTCAGTTCCATGTACGCCTGCTCGAGCGACGCCGTCCGCTCGGCGAGGCCGTGCACCCGGATCCCGAGCTCGTGCACCAGGTCGCCGACGCGGGCGACGGCGATGCCGTCCACCACCAGTTCGCCCGGCTCGCCCGGGTGCGTCAGCCCGCCTTCGGCGCGCAACCGCGCGTCGAGCGAAGCGCGCTCGGCGTCGGCCGGGACGAGGACCGAGACCGTCGTGCGGGAATTGCCCGCGATGAACTCCGCCACCGGGGCGTCGGCCAGCAGCTTGCCCTTGCCGATCACCACCAGGTGGTCGGCGGTCAGCTGCATCTCGCTCATCAGGTGGCTGGAGACGAACACCGTCCGCCCCTCGGCCGCCAGGGAGCGCATCAGCTGGCGGACCCAGCGGACGCCGTCCGGGTCGAGGCCGTTGACCGGCTCGTCGAACAGCAGCACTCCGGGGTCGCCGAGCAGCGCGCCCGCGATGCCCAGCCGCTGGCCCATGCCGAGCGAGAACTGACCGGCGCGCTTGCCGGCGACGTCGGACAGCCCGACCGTCGCCAGCACTTCTTCGACGCGGCTCGCCGCGATGCCGTTGCTGCGGGCCATGGCCAGCAGGTGCTTGCCGGCGCTGCGGCCGGGGTGCAGGGCCTTGGCGTCGAGCAGCGCGCCGACCTCGCGCAGCGGGTGCCGCAGTTCCGCGTACCGCTTCCCGCCGACCAGGGCTTCGCCCGCCTGCGGGTGGTCGAGCCCGACCGTCATCCGCATGGTCGTCGACTTCCCGGCGCCGTTGGGGCCGAGGAAGCCGGTCACCTGGCCCGGTCGGACGTCGCAGGTGAGCGCGTCGACGACGGTTTTCTCCCCGTAGCGCTTCGTGAGTCCCCTGAGTGTGATCATGCGTCGAAGTCTGCGGCCCGCGGGGGTGCGCGGGCATCGGACGACGGTCGCGGGCCGCCCCCGACTTTCGTCAGGTGCGGCGGCGGGTGTGCCGGGTCGGGACGGCGCCGGCCGGGTCCTCCGGCCAGGGGTGCTTCGGGTAGCGGCCGCGCAGGTCGGCGCGGACGGCCGGGTAGCCGGACGTCCAGAACGACGCGAGGTCGGCGGTGATCGCGGCCGGGCGGCCGGCGGGGGAGAGCAGGTGCAGCACCACCGGGACGCCGGCGATCACCGGGGTTTCGGTCCAGCCGAACGTCTCCTGGAGCTTGACGGCCAGCACGGGCCGGTCACCGCGGTAGTCGACGCGGATGTGCGACCCCGACGGCACTTCGAGGCGGTCCGGGGCGAGGTCGTCGAGTTTGGCCGCTTCCGGCCAGGGGAGGAGGGCCTTCAGGGCGGTACCGGCGTTGATGTTCGCCAGGTCGGCTTTCCGGCGGGCCGTGCCGAGGTCCAGCCAGCTGTCCACATCGGACAGCAGGGCGGTGTCGTCGACCGGTGGCCACGGCGGGCCGAGGACACGGTGCAGGAAGGCCAGCCGCTCGCGGAGGCGGGTCGCGTCCTGGCTCCACCTGAGGAGGCCGAGCCCTTCGGCTTTCAGGCCGGCGACGAGGGCGTCGTGGACGTCGGCGTCCTTGAGCGGCTTCTCGGACAGGACGATGGCGCCGAGCTTGCGGACGCGCCGGGCCACGACATCGCCGTCCCAGGTCACTTCGTCCACTTCGGACACCTGCCCGGCGCGGACGGCGAGGGTTTCGTCGGCGGCCGCGGCGAGCCGGATGGTGCCGTGGACGCGGCCGGGATCGCGGGTGGCTTCGGCGATCGCGAGCCACTCGGCGTCGAGGCCGCTGCCGGGCGGGAGTTCGGCAGCGGTGCCGCCGGCCATGAGGTAGAAGGGCGCGCCACCCGGACGCCGCCGAGCCAGCCGCTCCGGATGCGCGAGGGCGACGACGATGGCGGGGTCGGCCCGGCCTGCCGAGGGAGCCGAAACCAAGCCCTCCAGCCGTCGCGCCTCCCGCTTCCAGCGTCGCGAACCCTCATCGCCAGCCGAGCGCAGGCGGCGCAGCTCCGCGTTGACGTCCGTCAGCGTCGCGCCCGCGTCCAGGAGCGCCACCACCTCCGCCGCGTGGCGAGCGCCCACTTCCGCCGCCCCGTCGAGCAACGCCCGCGCCAGCCGCGGGTGCAAGCCCAGCTCCGCCATCCGGCGGCCGCGCGGGGTCACCGTTCCGTCCTCGGCCGTCGCGCCCAGCGTCACCAGCAGTGCCCGGCCCGCCGCGAGCGCGCCCTCGCCCGGCGGGTCCCACCAGGCCAGCCCGCTGCCGTCCGGGGTCGACCAGCACGCCAGCTCCAAGGCCAGCCGGGCCAGCTCGGCCGTGCGGATCTCCGGCTCCGGGTACGCCGGCAGCGTCGCCTGCTCGTGCTCGGCCCAGCAGCGGTACGCCCGCCCCGGCGCCTCCCGTCCCGCGCGGCCGGACCGCTGCGCGGCCACCGCGGCCGAGACCCGCACCGTCGCCAGACCCGGCAACCCGCGCCGGTGGTCGACGCGCGGGACCCGCGCCAAGCCCGAGTCCACCACCGCGCGCACGCCCGGGACCGTCAGGCTCGACTCCGCCACCGCCGTCGCCAGCACCACCCGGCGCCGGTCGCGTGGCCGCAGGGCGTCGTCCTGCTGCGCCGCCGACAATCGGCCGTGCAGGGGTAGAACGTCCACATCGGACAAAGACAGCAAGCTCGAAGTGCGGGCGATTTCCCCGGCTCCGGGCAGGAAGGCGAGCACATCGCCCTCGCCCGAGGACAACGCCGTCCGGACAGCGCGGGCGACACAGGCCTCGATCCGCTCACCGCGGGCCGGCGGGACGTAGGAGAACTCCACCGGGTACGTCCGGGCCGTGGCCTCGACCACCGGGGCGTCGCCGAGCAACGCGGCCAGCCGCCCGGAGGCGACCGTCGCCGACGTCGCCAGCAGGCGCAGGTCCTCCCGCAGCCCCGCGCGGACGTCCAGGAGCAGCGCCAGCAGCAGGTCCGCGTCCAGGTGCCGCTCGTGGCACTCGTCGAGCAGCACCGTCGACACCCCGGGCAGCTCCGGGTCACCCTGCACCCGCCGGACCAGCAGCCCCGACGTCACGACCTCGATGCGGGTCCGCGCCGACACCTTCCGGTCGCCGCGCACCGCGTAACCCACCGTCTCACCGACCGGCTCACCCAGCAGCGCCGCCATCCGCGCCGCCGCCGCGCGGGCCGCCAGCCGGCGCGGCTCGGCGACCACGACCCGGCCCTCGCTCGCCGCGGCCAGAGCCAGCGGGACCAGCGTCGTCTTGCCCGTGCCGGGCGGCGCCACGAGCACCGCGGCACCACGGGCGTCCAGCGCGGCGACGACGTCGGGCAGCACGGACCGGACCGGCAGGTCGGGCAGCTTCACTTCGACGTGACCTCGGGGGGCGGGGGCAGCTGGTAGCCGGACGGGCCGATGTTCGCGTTGAGCGAGCGCAGCCATTCGCCCGAGGAGATCATCTTCCGGATCGCGTCGTCGACCGCGGACACCCCCTGGGTGTCGTCCTTGCGCAGGCCGATGCCGTAGTTCTCCTTCGAGAACGGCTTCCCGACGATCTTCAGCAGCTCCGGGTCGCGGGCGACGTACCCGGCGAGGATCACCGCGTCCGTGGTCACCGCGTCGATCTGCCCGGCGAGCAGCGCGGTCACGCAGTCGGAGTACCGCGGGTACTCGACCAGCTGGACGGCCTGGGCGTACTTGTCCTTCACCTGCTGCGCCGGCGTCGACCCGGTCACCGAGCACAGCCGGCGGCCGTTGAGCGCCTCGGGCCCGGCGATGTCGGCCGACGTCCGGCGCACCAGCAGGTCCTGGCCGGTGGTGAAGTACGGGCCGGCGAAGGACACGACCTGCTTGCGCTTGTCGGTGATCGAGTAGCTGGCCACGACCAGGTCGACGGCGCCGGAGGTGAGGTCGGTCTCCCGCGTCGCCGACGTCGTCTCGCGCCACGTGATGTCCTTCGCGGGGACACCGAGCTCACTCGCGACGAAAGTTGCGACATCGACGTCGAACCCGACGAACCGGCCGTCGATGGTGTGCTCCGAAAGCCCCGGCGCGTCGAACCGGATGCCGATGGTCAGGTGATCCGTGGCACTCGCCCGGGTGACGAGCGAGTCCGTGGGCGACACCTTCGCCGGACCGCACGCCGACGCCGTGACCAGCAGCAACGCCGAGCCGAGGAGCGTGCGCCACCGCATCCGGCCGCTCCCTCCGCCTCACGTTGTTCTCAGGTCCCCCCGTTAGCCTAAGTGCGTGGTGCGACCGTCCCAACCCGTGCTGAACACCGTCGGCACGCTCGCCCGGCTCGGGCTGGCGGCCGTCTGGCTCGTTTCCGGTGCGCTCAAGCTGGCGGATCCCGGCCAGACGCTGATCGCCGTGCAGGCGTACGAGGTGCTGCCGGACGCACTCGAAGACGTGGTGGCCATCGCGCTGCCGCTCGTGGAACTCGTGCTCGGGCTCCTCCTGCTCGCGGGCCTGGCGACCCGGTGGGCCGCCGCGGCCGCGCTGGGGCTGCTCGTCGTGCTCATCGCCGGCATCGCCCAGTCGTGGGCGCGCGGGCTGAGCATCGACTGCGGGTGCTTCGGCGGCGGCGGGCAGGTGGCGGCGGGGCAGACCGAGTACCCGCAGGAGATCCTCCGCGACACGGGGTTCGCGCTGCTGGCCGGCTGGCTGGTGGTGCGGCCGCGCACGTGGCTGTCACTCGACGGGTGGCTGGCGCGAGGTCGCGGGAACTCGGGCGAGCCCGGGCACGACTACTCGGGTATCGCGGAAGGGAACTGATACACAGTGGGTGGAGCTGAACGGACCGCGCGGAAACGCCGTCAGGCGGCGCAGGCCGGTTCGAACGTGGTCGCGCAGGCCAGGGGAACGTCCGGGGACCGGCGGAAGTGGATCATCGGGATCGGGGCCGTGGTCGTCGTGGCCGCGCTGGTGATCGGCGGCGTGATCTGGACGATCGCGGACCGGAACCGGACCGAGGGCCAGATCATCGACGCGGGCAAGACGACGAACTCGCTCGCGGGCGACGTCACGCAGAAGCGCGACGGCGTGGTCGTCACCGTGGGCAAGCCGGGCGCAAAGGCCTCGATCGACGTCTACGCCGACTTCCTCTGCCCGATCTGCGGCGAGTTCGAGAAGCAGTACAAGAGCGACATCGAGCAGGCGATCAACGACGGCAAGCTGCAGGTGCGCTACCACATGGTGCCGCTGCTCAACGAGCGCTCCAGCCCGCCGGGCTACTCGCTCGACTCGGCGAACGCGGCGCTGGCCGCGGCCGACGCCGGCAAGTTCCTCCAGTTCCACGACGCGCTGTTCGCCAACCAGCCCGAAGAGGGCAAGCGCGGCTACGACAAGGCGCAGCTGATCGAGCTCGGCAAGAACGTCGGCATCACCGACCCGGCGTTCGCCCAGACGGTCAACGCCGGCACCTACGACCAGCAGCTGAACACCGCGTTCCAGCAGATCGAGAACGACCCGAAGCTGGCGCAGGACTTCGGCGGCGGGCAGTCCGGGTTCGGCACGCCGACGGTCACCGCGAACGGCTCGATCGTGTCCTGGCAGGACCCGGGCTGGCTCGCCAAGGTCACCGGCTGACTCCGGGCAATTCGCCCACTCGGGTCCGGGTGGTCGACTAGGCTGTTTCCCTGAGCAGGGGAACCGGGGGTGTCACGCGCACGTCGCACCCCCGGTGACAGGGAGGGCCAGTGGACGGTTCGGGGTTTCACGTCGATGAGGGCGCGTACACGCGGTACGCGCGCGAAGTCGACCCGCTCGGCGAAGACGTCAAAGGCGCGGCCGAAAAGCACGTAGGCCCGCACGTGACGCTTGGCGGCCACGGCTTTTCGGAGATGGGCACCGAGTCCGGCTTCTCCGGCGCCTACAGCGGCCGGATGCGCGCGCTGCAGGAGAAGCTGCACCGCGTCGGCGGCGGCTGGGGGCAGGTCGGCGAGGCCGCGCGGCAGACCGATCGCAACTACGCGGCGGTCGAAGGCGAACACGGCGATGTCCTCCGGCGGCTCGGCGGCGATTCGTGACCGAGCACACCGGCCAGCTCGTCCGGCACCACCTGGACACGACGAACCAGTTCGCGCAGAAACTGCGCCACGACCCGGCGGCCATCGGCGGCGCGCGGGACGCGCACCACGCCCTGCAGACGTCGGTGGGTCGCTCCCGCGACGTCGCGTCGGAGCAGCGCGTCAACCTGGCTTCGGCCACCTCCGGCTCGACGACCGACCGCGCCACGGCGACGTCGCAGAGCCTGGAGAAGGAGGTCCAGGACCTCCTTGACGAGAGCGCCGAGATCGAGAAGGCCGTCGCCGAGGCGGCCGAGACGCTGCACGTCGGCGAGATCAACAACGACCAGGTCCGCGACCAGATCATCAAGGAGATCGCGGCGTCGATGAAGGCGCTGGAAGCGGTCAAGACCATCCAGCCGCCGGAGAGCCGCGGCGCCGCCTCGCGCGACATCCTGATGAAGCTGCAGACGAAGATCAGCCAGCTCACCGGCCAGGCGGCGACGTTCAGCGAGCAGACGATCAACGACCTGACCGCCATCGGCACCCGCCTCGGCGGCGAAGAGCAGGCGACGTCGTCCTCTTCGGCGTCCTCGACGAAGGTCGGGTCGTCGTTCAACAGCAACAGCGGGTACTCCGGCGGATCGGACGGCGGGGGCGGCGGTGGTGGCGGGGGCGGCGGCGCCGTCCACAAGCCGCGGCTGCCGGTCGCGATCCCGCCGCAGCCCGGCAGCGGCGTCGCGATCAACCTGCCCGGCGGCAAGCAGGTGATGGCGCCGAACGAAACCGCGGCCAAGGCGGTGCGCAACGCGCTCGCGCAGCTGGGCGTGCCGTACGTCTGGGGCGGCACCGCCCGAGGTGTCGGCCTCGACTGCAGCGGGCTGACCATGACGTCCTACCAGGACGCCGGCCTGCAATTGCCGCGGACGGCGGCGCAGCAGACGGTCGGGGCCGAGGTGCCCTCGATCGACCAGCTGCTGCCCGGCGACCTCGTCGTCTGGTCCGGTCACGTGGCGATGGTGATCGGCGACGGCCAGATGATCGAGGCGGGCGACCCGGTGCAGATCAGCAAGATCCGCACCACGAACGCGGGACAGTCGTTCATCGGTTTCTACCGGCCCACGGGGTGATGGCTTTGGCTGACTTCGACGTCGAACTGGCGTCCGCGCGGATCGCCGAGCAGGCGTCCCGGGCGGGCGCCGAGGTTTCCGCGCGGCTCGAGCGCTCGGGCCCGGTGGTGGGCAAGGCCGCGTCCGGGGGCATCGAGGTCCGGGTGGCGCCGGGCGGGTTGCTGACCGGCCTGTCGATCCACCGGTCCGAGCTGCGGCAGGGGTCCGCGGTGCTGGCCGACCGGATCTTCGAGCTGGCCCAGCGCGCGACCCGGCGGGCGGGCGACCGGATGTACCACGCGCTGTCCTCGGCCGTTCCCGCGGAACAGCTGGAAACCCTGGGCTACCAGCCGATCCCGGACGACGACCCGGACGCCGAGACGTACTCGTACGGAGAGGGACAGCGGTGATCACGACCCGTCAGCTGATCGCCCAGGCCCGGGCGCGCGAAGAGGCGATGTCCCGGGTCGAGGAACTCCTGGCGTCGGCTTCCGGCACGGCGCACGACCGCGACGGGCAGGTCGAGGTGACGGTGGACGCGCGGGGGAAGCTGCTGCGGCTGTGGCTCGCGCCGTCGGCGGTCGAGCTGGGGGAGGGCCTGGGGCCGCTGGTGGTGGAGATCGCCCAGGCGGCCATGCGCGAGGCCACGCAGGACGGGTACAACAAGGTCGCCTTGCTGGTGGGCGAGGACATGACGGCCATGATCGAGCAGATGACGGGGATGCCGGCGCCGGCCCGGGCGGCGGACGACGACCCGGGGATGACGGTCGAGGAGTTCCAGCGGCTGCGGGAGGAGCGGCTGGGGTCCGCGCCCGCTGCCGCTCCCGCTTCTCCCGCTTCCGGTGTCGAGGACGAGGACGCCTACTGGGAGAGCTTCGACCCGGCTTCGCTGCGCTCGGATCGGTGAGCAGCCCCCGTTTTCCACGCTACCGGAGGGGGCCGACACTTTGAGCACTCGCAGGGTGGTTGCCTGGCCGGGTTTCCACAACACGCGGGATCTGGGTGGGCTGCCGACGACGTCCGGGCGGACGACCCGGTTCGGGGCCTTCTTCCGGGCGGCGGACCTGCGGTTCGTCACCGGGGAGGGGTGGGCGCAGGCGCGGGCCGCGGGGGTCCGCACCGTCGTCGACCTCCGGAACGCGGACGAGATCCGGCCCGCGACGGACGCCCGGACCGCGCTCGCGGGTTCGGCGCAGTTCACCCCGGACACCGCGGGGCCGGTCACCCCGGCCGGGATCGCGCGGCTCGAAGTCCCGCTCGACGACGTCGACGACCTCGCGCTCTGGCAGCACATCAACGGTGCCGGGCTCAACGGCTCCCCGCTCTACTACCCGGTTTTCCTCCGGGAGAAGGCCGGCCGCTGCGCCGCGGTCGTCAAGGCGATGGCCCACGCCGATCCCGGCGGAGTTCTGTTCCACTGCGGTATGGGCCGGGACCGGACGGGCCTGGTCACGCTCCTGCTGCTCGCGCTGGCCGACGTCGAACCGCGGGCGATCGCCGCCGACTACGCCCTGTCGGCGGAAGCTACTGCGGCGCTGGTCGCCGCGATGGGTGCCGCTGACCAGAGGTCGTTCATCCGGGCAGCCCTGGCGAAGCACGGGACCACGCTCGAAGGGGCCGTGCTGGCGACCCTCGATGGTTTCGATGCCGAGCAGTACCTGCTCCGTGCCGGTGTCACCGGGAGTGAACTCCGCGCCGTCCGTACCCGGCTGGCCGGGTAGCGCTTTCGGCCGGCGGTCCCGCTGAGCGGAAACCGAGTTCGCTGAGAGGTCTGGACCAGCTGCGTACTGCTGTGTCTTAATCCAAGGCGTGAATTTTGGTCTCTCGACGAGGAGGACCCGGATGCGCCTCGGACGCAGGCTGGGCATCGGCGCGCTGGCCGTGGGCTTGCTGCTCACCTCGGAAACGCCCGCGCTCGCCGGAAACGGCCCCGCCTACAAGGATTCCTGGCGCCCGGTCAAGGTCCGGGTGGCCGATCTGCTCTCGCGGATGTCCCTCGACGACAAGCTCGGCCAGATGATGCAGGCCGAACGGCTCGGCGTCAAAAGCCCGGCCGACGTCACCACCGGGCGGCTCGGGTCGCTGCTCTCCGGGGGCAGTTCGCAGCCGACGCCGAACACGCCCGTCACCTGGGCCGACATGTACGACGGCTTCCAGAAGGCCGCGCTCGCCACACCGCTGGGCATTCCGCTCATCTACGGCGTCGACGCCGTCCACGGCCACAACGGCCTCTACGGCGCCACCGTTTTCCCGCACAACATCGGCCTCGGGGCGACGCGCGATCCGCGGCTGGTCGAGAAGATCGGGCGCGCCACCGCCGAAGAGGTGTCCGGCACCGGGATCGACTGGGACTTCGCGCCCTGCCTGTGCGTCGCGCGCAACGACCGGTGGGGCCGGACCTACGAATCCTTCGGCGAGGTTCCGCAGCTCGCCACCGAAATGACGTCGATCATCACCGGGCTGCAGGGGAACCGGCTGGACCGGCCCGGCTCGGTCCTCGCCACCGCCAAGCACTACGTCGGCGACGGCGGCACCACCGGCGGGGTCAACGAAGGCAACACCGAGCTCAGCGAGCAGGAGCTGCGCGCGATCCACCTGCCGCCGTTCAAGGCCGCGATCCGGCGCGGGGTCGGCTCGGTGATGATCTCCTACAGCAGCTGGAACGGCGTCAAGATGCACGCCGGCTCGTACCTGGTCAACGACGTCCTCAAGAAGGAACTCGGCTTCACCGGGATCGTCGTCTCCGACTACAACGGCGTCGACAAGATCGACGGCAAGTCCGGGTTCACGCCCGAAGAGGTCGAGGCCTCGATCAACGCCGGCATCGACATGGTCATGGTGCCCTTCGAGTGGCAGAAGTTCATCGACACGCTGCGGTCGCTGGTCGAGCAGGGCCGCGTGCCGATGGCGCGGATCGACGACGCCAACCGGCGCATCCTCACCAAGAAGTTCGAGCTCGGCCTGTTCGAGCACCCGCTGACCGACCGGCGGTTCCTGGCCACCATCGGCAGCAGGCCGCACCGGGAGCTCGCGCGCCAGGCCGTGCGGGAATCGCAGGTGCTGCTGAAGAACGAGCACCACGTCCTGCCGCTTTCCCAGCGCAGCAAGATCTTCGTGGCCGGCAAGAGCGCCGACGACCTCGGCAACCAGTCCGGCGGCTGGACGGTCGGCTGGCAGGGCACCAGCGGGCCCGTCATCCCGGGCACCACCATCCTCCAGGGCATGCGGCAGAAGTCGCCGGACGTCACCTTCGCCAAGGACGGCACGGGGATCGACAACAGCTACGACGTCGCCGTCGCGGTCGTGGGGGAGACGCCGTACGCCGAAGGCAAGGGCGACCGGCCGCAGGGGATGGGCCTGGACGCGACCGACCTCGCCACGCTGCAGAAACTGAAGGACTCCGGCGTGCCGACGGTGGTCGTGCTGGTGTCCGGGCGGCCGCTCGACATCGCCGCGCAGCTGCCGGACTGGGCCGGGCTCGTCCAATCCTGGCTGCCCGGCAGCGAAGGCCAGGGCGTCGCCGACGTCCTCTTCGGCGACTACAACCCGACCGGCAAGCTGCCGGTGACCTGGATGCGCAGCGCCGACCAGCAGCCGATCAACGCCGGCGACGGCAAGCCCGCGCTGTTCCCGTTCGGCTTCGGCCTGCACTACTCGCGCCACTGGTGATCCCCGTCCCCCACCGGAAGGAACACGCATGCCCCGCCGTCCCCTGCTCAGAATTCTCGCCTTCTTCGCCGCCTGCCTAGGACTTTCGCTCGGTGCTCCGGCGGTGCACGCCGCGACGCCGTTCAAGGTGCTGGCCTTCTACAGCGGCAGCTACGACGCCGCGCACATCAGCTTCGAGAAGGAAGCCAACGTCTGGTTCCCGCAGCAGGCGGCGGCCAACGGATTCACCTACACCGCGACGACCGACTGGAACCGGCTCACGAGCCTCACCAAGTCCACCGCCGACGTCGTGCTGTTCCTCGACGACCAGCCGCAGTCGGCCGCCCAGTTCCAGGGCTTCCAGAATTACATGCGCAGCGGCGGCGGGTTCTTCGGCTTCCACGTCACCGCCTACAACGACAGCTCTACGCCGTCGTACGCGAACTGGTTCCACAACGAATTCCTCGGCACCGGCCGGTTCACGTCGAACACCTGGGGCCCGACGCCGGAGACGTTGAAGATCGAGAACCGCACGCACCCGTCGACGGCGAACCTGCCGGCGACGATCCGGTCGTCGACGTCGGAGTGGTACGCCTGGCAGAACGACCTGCGGCAGAACGGCGACATCACCATCCTGGCGTCGATGGACCAGTCCACGTTCCCGATCGGCACCGACCCGAATCAGACCTGGTACAGCGGCTACTACCCGATCGCGTGGACGAACAAGAACTACAAGATGCTGTACGCCAACTTCGGCCACAACGCGATGAACTACGAGACGAACACGGCGCTGTCGTCGACGTTCGAGAGCGCCGACCAGAACCGGTTCGTGCTGGACGGCCTGAAGTGGCTCGGCGGCGGCTCGACCGGCCCGACCGACCCGGGCACGATCGACCCGGCGGCCTGGTACGCGGTGACGAACAAGGCGTCGGGCAAGTGCATCGACGCCCGCGCGGCCGGCAGTGCGAACGGCACGGTGATCCAGCAGTACACGTGCAACGGAACGACGGCCCAGCAGTACCAGTTCGCCCCGACGAGCGGCGGTTTCGACCGGATCAACAACCGGACGAACGCCGCCCAGGTCATCGACGTGACGGACGTGTCGACGGCGGACAACGCGGGGCTGCAGCTGTGGTCCTACAGCGGCGGCGCCAACCAGCAGTGGCAGCCGGTGTCCGAGGGGAG